>CAILWW010000045.1 GCA_903838035.1 uncultured Actinomycetes bacterium
AGAACGGGGGCAATTGCGGCTGGCAAGGTACGAGGCCTGGCGCCAAGAATCCATTTCTTCACTTGTTCATTATTCTCTATCAAGGAAGGCATCGCGTGCAGCAATGCGATCGGGTTTGCCAATTCCTTTAAGCGGAAGCGGGTTTAATTCAAAAAATTCCTTCGGCATTGCATGGCCACCGAATTTAGCGCGAATCTTCTCGCGAATTAACTCGATATCGAGGGGTGAATCAGAGGCGAGAACCAACTTCGTTCCCCATTCCAAGTCCGGGACGCCAAAGGCGATAAAGCGGAGAGCGGCAAATTCTTCGTGTAGAAAATTCTCGATGTGGCTCAGCGAGATTTTCTCGCCACCAGAGATTATTTGGTCGTCACTGCGACCAAGAATATAAAGTTTTCCTTCGCGAAGTTCGCCTAGATCTGGCGTGATAAACCAACCATCATCAATCGAAAGATCCCATAGCTGGCGATTATTGATATAGGTAGTTGCCATCATCGGCCCACGAAGCAGGACGGTGCCATCTTCGCGAATTTTTACTTCTGTGCCATTTATAGGTTGGTGGTTATAAATACATCCGCCCGACATCTCAGACATTCCATATGTAGTGATGATATTAATTCCAGCGCTTTTGGCTTCTGTTTCAAGAAGAGGAGAGGTTGCGCCACCACCAACTAGTACCGCCTGACAATTCTTTAAATGGCCGAGCAGCTCATCATCGCCGTGAAGTGCGCGATGCAATTGGGTTGGAACAATCGCGGTGAACTCAACATCTACATAGCTTTTATTATTTCGAAGATCGATGACCTGAGTACCGAGTCCCATCGCACGTACGAGGACATTTATTCCGGCGATGTGATTGATGGGAAGTAAGAGCGACCAACGTTGGCCAGGTTTGGCACCAAGAAATTCGTGTGAGGATCTGGCTGATGCCAGCAGTGCTCCAGCGCTGAGCGCCACTTCCTTTGGTGTACCGGAGGAACCACTTGTAGGAACGACGATGGCGATATCGGCAGCTACCTGAGATGTTGAAGTGGCACCTGCGGAGAGGGCGGGACCGCTGCCATCAAGTGCGCGCAACAGAGCCTGCGAAAGTTGTGCAATATCCCACTCAGGGCTGATGGGCAGGAGCTGGCGCGGATGATTTTGCTTCATGACACCCGTAGGCTATCCATATCTTTTAGAACTTTCAGTACCGACATATAGGAGCAGATGTGAGCAAGCCATTTAAGCGCGAACCAGGCGATCGCACGATTCCAGCATGGGCAATTGGTGAAGGTGGCGAAAAATTCGCTGACATCATTTATCAAGTCGCTGATGGAATGGCGAAGATAACCATCAATCGCCCAGAAGTCCGCAATGCCTTCCGCCCGCAGACTCTCTTTGAATTACAAGAGGCCTTCAACCTTGCTCGCGACAATGATTCAGTTGGCGTAATCATCTTTACGGGCGCCGGTAGCGAAGCATTCTGTTCTGGTGGCGATGTCAACGTTCGCGGCGATGATGGATATATCGGCGACGATAAATTGGCGAAAAAAGGTATTGGCCGACTCAATGTTCTCGATCTACAGATTCAAATTCGCCGATTGCCAAAGCCGGTTGTTGCCATGGTTGCCGGATGGGCGGTTGGCGGCGGACATGTTCTGCACGTTGTCTGCGACATTACCGTTGCCGCCGATAATGCAAAGTTCGGTCAGACCGGACCAATGGTGGGCTCCTTCGATGGCGGATACGGAGCGGGATTGCTCGCTGCGCATATCGGACAGAAGAAGGCACGTGAAATTTGGTTCCTCTGCCGTCAATACGATGCCGCCGAAGCGCTCGATATGGGATTGGTAAATACAGTCGTTCCAGTGGCAGAACTCGAAGCCGAGACGGTCAGTTGGTGTCGCGAGATGCTTCGTCACTCACCAATGGCACTTCGCTTATTGAAGGCTGGTCTCAATGCCGCAGATGATGGACTTGCCGGAGTACAACAACTTGCCGGTGATGCAACTCTTCTCTTCTATATGACTGAAGAAGGACAAGAGGGTCGCAATGCATATCAAGAGAAGCGAAATCCTGATTTCAGTAAGTTCCCTAAACGTCCATAGCTGACATGGATTTCCTAGAGCACGCCGTCGTTGCGATACCAACGAAGACTGATTTTCGCGGAATAAATATCCGGGAGGCCTTTCTCTTTCGTGGTTCGCAAGGGTGGAGTGAATTCTCGCCATTTATCGAATATGACGATGCCGAATCTTCAACCTGGTTGAAAGCAGCAATTGAAGGTGCATATAAACCGTGGCCGGAGTTGAAACGAACGAAGGTAAGTATCAACGCCACATTGCCACGGATTGCTTCGGAAAAAGTAGCTTCCTTTATGTCGAATTATTCGGGTTGCACTACTGTGAAAATGAAAGTGAATAACTTCGAGGATGATGCAGATCGTCTGGAAGCGCTCTTAGATTTCATGCCGGAGGCAAAGGTTCGTCTGGATGTCAACGGGGGATGGTCACTCGCGCAAGCTCGAGCATATATTCACGATTACTTTATGCGCTTTGGCAACGTCTTTGAATATATCGAACAGCCTTGTATGGAGCTTTCAGATATTGCAGAATTAAAGCAAGAGATTCCGATGAAGATTGCGCTGGATGAATCCATCAGGAAATTTCTCGATTCAGATTTCAAAGATATTTCTGAGATTGCCGATGTAGCAATTATGAAATGGGCACCATCAGGTGGAATCGAGAGCGCCAGAAAAATTATTGCGGAAATTGGCTTGCCGGCCGTTATCTCGAGCGCGCTGGATACGGGTATCGGTATTTCGCATGGCTTGGCACTTGCCGCAAGCTTGCCGGAACTCGACTTTGCTTGCGGACTTGGCACAACTGCTCTCTTTGTTGGAGATATCACCGATCCCTCTCCGAGACCAATAGATGGAGAGATTGAAGTCAAAGCTATTGCGCCAAAGCCAGAACTACTCGAGAAATATGCAGCGTCGGCCGAACGGAAGTTGTGGTGGGAGAATAGAGTCAAGCGAATTTGGGAGAACCATTTAAGCGATGAGGTGAAAGGTTGGGTGCGATGATCTCTTCCACAGATTTGGCACGTGCAACTCTTCGCTCGCTCATTGAGTCAGGTGTCGATACTTATGTGCTCTCGCCAGGTTCGAGAAATGCACCGCTCTCTATCGCCTTATACGAAGCTTCGCAAAAGGGTTTGATTGACCTTCATGTAAAAATAGATGAGCGAGGTGCAGGATTCTTTGCACTCGGAGCTGCCAAAGCCAGTGGTAAGTACGTGGCGGTTATTTGTACGAGTGGTACTGCGGCAGCGAATTATCATCCTGCTCTACTTGAGGCCTATCACGCGCACAACGACTTACTAATTATTACTGCAGATCGCCCTGCCAGATTGCGCAAGACCGGCGCCAATCAGACAACAAATCAAAGTCATATCTTTGGAAATATTCCTACCCACGACCATGCAGAGATATTTGATGCTGCTTCCTTGTTAACCGGTGGACCGATTCATATCAATATTCAATTTGATGAACCGCTGTTACCGAGCGATGAGAAGGATTGGCTGGCCGGAATTTCAATTAAAGCGGGGAGTGCCGAGGCTCCAAAAGAATCGCAACTGGAAATTTCGCCGAACTCCGTAGTGGTCATCGGTCATGACCGTGGAATTTTTTCGGTCGAAGCGATTAATAAGGCACTTGCCGGAATAGAACATCCGGTTATTGCCGAGGACCCGCTCTCATTTCCTTATGCCATAGGGCACGCTTCGATTTTTCTGGCCGACCAAGAGATTCGTAAAGCACTCAAGCCTGAGCAAGTGATAGTTATCGGACGCACGACGCTTTCGCGCAGTATCAATTCATTTGTAAATGAAGCTCCATTTTCCGTTGTCATTGATCCACGTATGGAATCCATCGATACCGAACGTTCGGCGGATCAAAAATTATTCGCCCTTCCAAAGTTAAGCGGTGAGGTAGATGACAAGTTCCTAGCCTCGTGGCAGGGTGCATATGGAAGCGCAGCTCAAACTATTGAAAGCGATAGCCAGTGGTCAGAGCGCACCGCCATCCGCGCAATATGCGAGAACCTACCGCGCGACTCTGCGCTCTTTGTCGGATCCTCTCGTCCGATCCGCGATGTCGAAGGTTTTGCATCTCCCAGAAGCGGAATCTCTGTTTTTGCTAACCGAGGCCTTGCCGGTATTGATGGAAATATCTCTACTGCCTTTGGTATCTCGGAAAACTTTGAGCGCACCTTCGCAATCTTGGGTGATATCACTTTTCAACATGATTTAAGCGCTTTGGTCTCTACCCCATCAAATTCAACGACGATATTTCTTATTGATAATAATGGCGGGGGAATATTTTCGACTTTACCTCAGGCCGGCGTTGCTGGGTTTGAAACGATTTTTGGAACTCCACAAAATACAAATCTAGAAAAGCTAATCTCTGGTTTCGATATTCCGGTAACAAAGGTAAAAACCGCAAGCGATATTGAACGCTCGATTTTGCGGGCAGCGAAGGGTTTACAAATTATTATTGTTGAAGTTCCCGCTCGCGAGCAGATGGCCGCGAGTATGAAAGAGATCTATCAGAGCGTTTCTAATGCGGTGCGCATGGGCGATAACTTCGCCTGACTCTCAGCGAGTTCATCCTCCGGTTTAGAGCCAGCAACAATTCCACATCCAGCAAATAGTCGAACGGTTAAGTGATCCGCCGAAATTAAGCCGCAACGAAGCGCGATTCCAATTTCTCCATCGCCTCGGGCATCAATCCAACCGACGGGCCCGGCATAACGGTCGCGATTCATTCCCTCAATCTCATCGATTATCCTCTTGGCAGTTGGCGTTGGAGTTCCACAGACCGCAGCCGATGGATGAAGTGAGCTGATCACAGTGAAGATATCTACTGGAATTGCCGATTCATTTACCACTCCGGTTACATCTGTTGCCAGGTGCATCACATTTGCCAAGTGAAGTACGAAAGGGGAGTCCGGAACGTTAGTAGAGGAGCAGTACGGAGCAAGCGCATCAGCAACCGATCTGACTGCATACTCATGCTCCTCCAAATCCTTAGAGGATTTTGCAAGTGAAGCTGCAAGTGCAAGATCTTGCGATTCATTTCCGGTCATGCGAATAGTTCCGGCGAGAACGCGCGATGTCACTAAAGATTTACTCAATCGAACCAAGAGTTCTGGAGTTGCACCAACTAAGCCTTGGACTTGATAAACCCAGGTAGATGGATACTTCGCTTCCAGATTCTTGATGAGTGCTCTTATTGAAATTTCAGAGGATGCGGTTGCAACTAGATCACGTGCGAGAACTACTTTGTCGAGTTCGCCGCTCTTAACCCGAGTGACCGCGTTGGCCACTCGTGCTTGCCAATCGTCATCGGCTAGAGAGCCCTGGCTCCAAGTAATTGTGGGATGGGATTTTTCTTCAGGTGAATTTGTGAAAGCGGGCTGCGGGTCATCGCCCACCCAAGTTATCCAAGATTTACCTGATTTCTGCCCGACAATAATCTCTGGAATCACTAAATGAGAGGGTTGATCTTCATCAAAGGCGAAGGAGGTAAAAAGAATTGGCCCAGTTCCGCTGCCATGAACATTATTATGAATTTCAAAATTACTTAATTGTTCCCGCCACCATTTACGGGCATCGGCAAAACGATTAGCCCCAGAGACAGTTGTCGATTTCCAAATACCGAAACCAACAAAGCCATCGCCACCGCGAATCCACGAAGTAGAAAATTCTTTGCCAAAGTCAACAGAACTAAGCGCAGGATGGTCACCGAGCAGCTCGGTAGTAATTTTTATTGCCATATAAATATCAGTGAGCGAAATTAACGCTTAGCGACAAACCGCCAAACGGTAGGAAGTGCAGTACTTGCAATTGCAATCTTGATTGCCTCACCGAGGATAAATGGTTGCAGTCCCTTTGAAAATGTCCATGACCAAGATTGGCCAGTGCTGTGTTGGAGCCAAACTAAGCCAAAGGAAAAAATAATGGTTGTGCCAATCAACATTGTTGGGATAACTGTTGCAATCCTCTGATCCCACTTGCGGCCAGCGAGCGCACCAGTGATAAGTGCAGCAAGGAGCATGCCGACGAGATAGCCACCAGTAGGGCTGGAGAGATGCGAGAAGCCTTCGGTGCGTCCAGCAAAAATTGGAGCGCCGGCAATCCCCAGAGCGAGGTAGAGGGCAAAGGTGCTAAATCCAAGTGAGGCGCCATACGCAGTTCCGAGAAGGAGTGCGCCTAGCGTCTGGCCGGTGAGTGGGACTGGCGATCCGGGAATCGGTAGTGAGATTTGAGCCATGGCGGCGAGAAAGAGAGTTCCGCCTACGAGCAAGCCGGTCGTTGAGACTGCAGTGCGATGAGGTAGTACCGCGCTGCGAAGGGTTGCTACTTGAGACATATATCCACTCCTAAATTCACTGCTTAACTTGTGAACAGAGCCTACTCCCGAGAGAATGTACGAGTGAGTAGAGCTGGCTTAAACAAGGAACCGGAAGATGTCTCCAAGATGTTTGACGGGGTCGCAAAGCGGTATGACATCCTCAATGACCTGCTCTCCCTTGGCCGAACCAAGGCCTGGCGCAAGGTGGCCACGGCCATCATCGCCCCCAAGCCCGGAATGGAAATTCTCGATATCGCCGCCGGAACTGGCTCCTCCAGCCGCCCACTTGCCGATGCCGGCGCCAAGGTCATTCCACTGGATTTCTCGGAGGGAATGCTCGATGCCGGGCGAAAGCGCCACCCCGATCTCCCCTTTACCCAGGGCGACGCCCTCAAGCTCCCCTTCGAAGCGAACGGCTTTGATGTGACGACCATCTCATTTGGCCTACGAAATACCGCAGATACCAAAGCGGCGCTCGCCGAAGCCCTCCGGGTGACTAAATCTGGCGGCCGAATTGTCGTGGTCGAGTTCTCGCAGCCCACAAACGCCATTTTTCGCACCATATATATGCGCTATCTGATGCGCGCCCTGCCGGTCGTGGCCCGCAAGGTCTCCTCTAACCCAGATGCCTATGTTTATCTCGCCGAATCGATTATCGCCTGGCCAAATCAAGCAGGGCTTGCCGCCCTCATGAGCGAGGTCGGTTGGAAACAAGTGGCATGGCAGAACGCCACCTTTGGCATAGTTGCAATTCACATTGGCTTTAAGAACTAGCCCATCCCTGAATTTTCATCCATCCACGCTTAACCCGTAGACTTCCTAATCGTGAACCCATACGTACCAATTTTGGTCATTGGCGCAATTGGCTTTGGATTCGGCGCTTTTTCGGTCGTCACAGCGGCGATCACTGGTCCCAAGCGATACAACCGCGCAAAGCTAGACGCTTACGAATGCGGAATCGAACCTTCACCACAAGCAGCAGGTGGCGGACGCTTCCCAGTGAAGTACTTCCTAACTGCAATGCTCTTTATTGTTTTTGATATTGAGATCGTCTTCCTTTATCCATGGGCAGTCTCCTTTGATCAACTTGGTCTCTTTGGACTTGTTGAGATGGCAATCTTTATTGCAACCGTCTTTGTCGCTTACGCATACGTCTGGCGACGTGGCGGATTGGAATGGGATTAAGGAATGGGTCTAGAAGAGAAATTACCTAGCGGTTTCGCGCTAACAACGGTTGAAGGTCTGGCCGGATATATGCGCAAGAACTCACTCTGGCCCGCAACATTTGGACTTGCTTGTTGTGCAATTGAAATGATGGCAGCCGGAGCAGGTCGTTATGACTTGGCACGTTTTGGAATGGAAGTTTTCCGCGCCTCCCCACGCCAAGCAGATTTAATGATTGTTGCTGGTCGCGTCTCCAACAAGATGGCGCCAGTTCTTCGTCAGATTTATGATCAAATGGCCGCTCCTAAATGGGTAATTGCCATGGGTGCATGTGCATCTTCAGGTGGAATGTTTAATAACTACGCAATCGTTCAAGGCGTAGATCACGTTGTCCCAGTTGATATTTATCTACCTGGTTGCCCACCTCGCCCAGAAATGTTGATGGATGCAATCCTGAAATTGCACGAACAAATTGGCAACGAAAAGCTCGGCGTCAATCGTGAACGAGTTATTCGCGAAGTCGAAGCAGCTGCGCTCGCAGCAAAGCCAACTCACCAGATTGGCGGACTTCTCGCATGAGTGAGCAGACCGGAATGTTTGGCGTCCACGGAAGTGGCGATACCTCAGGCTTTGGCGGGTTAGTTCGTTCCGCCGTAAGTACTGGCTCCACCGAACGTCCTTATGGTGGATATTTTGACGACATCGCCGATGATCTCGAGCGCGCATATCCAGAATTCAACGATGCAATTGAACGTGTCGTTGTTGATCGCGGTGAATTAACTCTTCATGTCAAGCGCGAAAAACTCTTTGATGTTGCAATGAAACTTCGCGATACCGAATCACTTCGCTTTGAACTTTGCCTCGGAGTTAATGGTGTTCATTATCCAAGTGATGCTGGCCGCGAACTTCATGCGGTCTACCCATTACTTTCTATGACACATAATCGTCGGATTCGACTTGAAGTTTCAGTTCCAGATGTCGATCCACATATTCCATCACTTGTTGAAGTGTGGGCTGGAAATAACTGGCACGAACGCGAAACATTCGACATGTTCGGAATTATTTTTGATGGACATCCAGGTCTCACTCGCATCTTGATGCCAGATGATTGGCCCGGACATCCACAACGTAAGGATTACCCACTTGGTGGAATTTCTATTGAGTACAAGGGCGCAACAGTTCCAGCACCATCAGAACGGAGGTCATACAACTAATGAGCAATCAAAATTCTCAAGAAGATATGTATGCATCTTCCCGTGAAACAACTGAAGGTCGCGTCTATTCAGTTACTGGTGGCGATTGGGATTCACTCGTTACCGAAATTGGTCAGACCAAAGAAGAGCGCGTTGTCGTCAACATGGGTCCACAGCACCCATCTACGCACGGCGTGCTACGACTTGTTCTTGAACTTGAGGGCGAAACAATTACCGAAGCTCGTGCAGGTATCGGCTACCTTCACACCGGCATCGAGAAGAACACGGAATATCGCACCTGGACCCAAGGCGTCACATTTGTTACCCGTATGGATTACTTGGCACCACTCTTTAACGAAGCGGCTTACTGCCTAGGCGTGGAAAAACTTTTGGGTATCACCAATGACATTCCAGAGCGCGCCAGCGTTATTCGCGTAATGATGATGGAGCTCAACCGCATCTCTTCCCACATGGTCGCACTTGGTACCGGCGCACTAGAACTTGGTGCTCTCTCACCAATGATCTTTGCATTCCGTGAGCGCGAAATGGTGCTCGATATCTTTGAGCTGGTCTCTGGTCTGCGTATGAATATGGCCTACATCCGTCCGGGCGGAGTTGCTCAAGATTTGCCAGCCGGCGCTGTTACCAAGATTCGGGAGACGGTAAAGACTCTTCGCAAGAACTTTAAAGATAATGAGAAGTTGCTTGTTGGAAACACCATCTGGATGAAGCGCACTAAAGATATCGGCTACCTCGATCTCGCTGGTTGCATCACGCTTGGCGTTACCGGACCAGTACTTCGTTCCACCGGAATGCCTTGGGATCTTCGTAAGACCCAGCCATATTCAGGTTACGAAAATTACGATTTCGATGTCATCACAACCGATACCTGTGATGTCTATGGCCGCTTCTTGATTCGTATGCAAGAGCTGGAACAATCACTTCGCATCATCGAACAAGCGTGCGACAAGCTCGATCAACTTGAAGGCGCACCAGTAATGGTTGCCGATAAGAAGATTGCCTGGCCGGCACAGCTCTCCGTTGGTGGCGATGGAATGGGTAACTCGCTCAACCATATTCGCGAAATTATGGGCGAATCCATGGAAGCGTTGATTCACCACTTCAAGCTTGTGACTGAAGGTTTCCGCGTACCGGCAGGTCAGGTCTACTCCGCCGTTGAATCACCTCGTGGCGAAACTGGAGTGCACCTTGTCTCTGATGGCGGCACGCATCCATATCGCATGCACTTCCGCGAACCATCTTTTAACAATCTCCAAAGCACCGCAGCAATGGCTGAAGGCGGCATGATCGCTGATGTCATTGGCGCAGTTGCTTCTATCGATCCGGTGATGGGTGGTGTTGACCGCTAATGGCGTTTACTTCCGAACAAGAAGCAATCATGGATTCGATTGTTGCACGATATCCACGCAAGCGATCTGCCATCATGCCGTTGCTTCATTATGTGCAATCAATTTCGGGTTATGTAACTCCAGAGGGAATCGAGAAGATCTCTGAGAAAATTGAGGTAGCGACCGCAGAAGTTACTGCAGTCTCAACTTTCTATACCCAATACAAATCTGAGCCAGTCGGTGAATATCACGTCGGAGTTTGCATCAACACTTTGTGCGCAGTCATGGGCGGCGACGAAATTTATGACTCAGTCTCTAAGCACCTCGGAATTGAAAATGGCGAGACCACAAAAGATGGAAAAGTTTCACTTGAGCGCATTGAATGCAACGCTGCTTGCGATTACGCACCAGTCGTCATGGTCAACTGGGAATTCTTCGATAACCAGACTCCAGCATCAGTCAATCAATTAGTCGATGCCGCGCGTGCTGGTAATCCGCCTGCACCAACTCGCGGACCTAAGTCGCTTCGCACTTGGAAGCAGAACTCAGAAGTGCTTGCGGGACTTTCCGATGGGCTTGCTGGTGAAGGTGTTTCTGCCGGCGAACCATCAAAGCTCGGTTTGAAGATCTCACGAGAAGGTGGAGCGAAATGAGCAAATTAACTCCGGTACTTTCAGCGAATTGGGATCAAGCTGATTCATTTACTATTGAAGGCTACAAGCGCAGTGGCGGTTACAAAGCGATAAAGAGCGCGCTTGAAAAGACTCCGGATGAAGTTATCCAACTCGTTAAGGATTCCGGACTTCGTGGTCGTGGTGGTGCCGGCTTCCCAACCGGAATGAAGTGGGGATTTATTCCACAAGGCGATAACAAAGAACATTATCTAGTTGTCAATGCCGATGAATCAGAGCCAGGTACTTGTAAAGATATGCCGCTCTTGATGGCTAATCCACATGTACTGGTTGAAGGAATCATCATTGGTTCATATGCGATTCGGGCAAACCATGCATTTATTTATATTCGTGGTGAAGTTGCACATGTCGTTCGTCGAGTTCAAGAAGCAATCGCCGAGGCATACAAGGCTGGTTTCCTTGGAAAAAATATTTTAGGTAAGGGCTTCGACCTAGACCTCACCCTACATGTTGGTGCTGGTGCTTATATTTGCGGTGAAGAGACCGCGCTGCTTGATTCACTCGAAGGTTTCCGCGGCCAACCTCGGCTGCGCCCACCATTCCCTGCGATTGCTGGTCTATATGCCCGACCAACAGTTGTAAACAATGTTGAATCGATTGCATCTGTTCCATCAATTATTAATAATGGTGTCGAATGGTTCCAATCCATGGGAACAGAGAAGAGCAAGGGTTACACCTTGTACTCACTATCCGGCCACGTTGCTAATCCAGGACAGTTCGAAGCGCCACTGGGAATCACCCTTCGCGAACTTCTTGAACTTGCTGGCGGCATCCGTCCAGGTCATCAGATTAAATTCTGGACACCAGGCGGCTCATCTACTCCGATGTTTACTGCAGAACATCTTGATGTTCCATTGGATTATGAAGGCGTTGGTGCTGCTGGTTCAATGCTTGGAACAAAAGCGCTTCAGATTTTTGACGAAACTACTTGTGTAGTTCGCGCTGCACTTCGTTGGACCGAGTTCTACAAGCATGAATCCTGCGGAAAGTGCACACCTTGCCGCGAAGGTACATGGTGGCTGGTACAGATGCTGCACGATCTGGAAGATGGCAAAGGCAGCGAAGAAGATCTTGCAAAGCTCTTGGATCTCTGCGACAACATCGCCGGTCGTTCATTCTGCGCACTTGCAGATGGCGCAGTTGCTCCAATTATTTCCTCATTGAAGTACTTCCGCGATGAGTATCTGGCTCACCAGAAAAATGGTGGATGTCCTTTTGATCCAATGAAATCAACTAAGTTCGAGATGGCTGGTATCTAATGTCGACTGAGCAACTAACCGAAGTCGAAATGATTACCTGCGTCATCGACGGATTTGAAGTTACCGTCCCCAAGGGAACACTGGTCATTCGCGCTGCCGAGAAACTCGGTATCCAAATCCCGCGCTTCTGCGACCACCCGCTTCTCTCTCCAGCAGGTGCCTGCCGCCAATGTTTGGTTGATGTCGAAATTAATGGCCGGGCATTTCCAAAGCCACAAGCTTCCTGCACCATCCCGGTCGAAACCGGAATGATTGTTAAGACTCAATTGACCTCTCCTGTTGCCGATAAAGCACAGAAGGGCATCATGGAGTTGTTGCTCATCAACCACCCACTCGATTGCCCAGTCTGCGATAAGGGCGGCGAGTGTCCATTGCAGAACCAGGCGATGAGCAATGGTCGCGAGAGTTCTCGTTATGAAGGCAAGAAGCGCACCTATGACAAGCCCGTTGCAATCTCCACTCAAGTTCTCCTCGATCGCGAGCGTTGCGTTCTCTGCGCGCGCTGCACTCGTTTCTCGGAAGAAATTGCTGGCGATCCATTTATCACTTTGAATGAACGCGGCGCGCTTCAACAAGTTGGTATCTACGAGAAGGATCCATTCCAATCTTATTTCTCCGGAAATACCGTGCAGATTTGCCCAGTTGGTGCTCTTACTGGTGCTTCCTACCGCTTCCGCGCACGTCCATTTGATTTAGTTTCCGTCGACAGCGCCTGCGAGCACTGTGCATCTGGTTGTGCGATGCGCACAGATATTCGCCGCGGAAAGACGCTTCGTCGACTTGCTGGAAATGATGCCAGCGTTAATGAAGAGTGGAACTGCGATAAAGGTCGTTGGGCATTTAAATATCTCACCACACGCGAACGCGTCTCTACTCCAATGGTTCGTGGGGAAGATGGCGAACTACACGAGGCCTCATGGCCAGAAGCAATTGCCGCTGCAGCAGCTGGTCTAAAAGGCAAGCGCGCTGGAGTTCTTGTTGGCGGTCGCGTTACTCGTGAAGATGCATATGGCTACAGCAAGTTTGCACGTGTAGCGCTTGGAACAAACGATATTGATTTCCGCGCACGTCCACATACCGATGAAGAGACCTCATTCCTTTCATCCATAGCGCTCGACCTCAAGACCACATATGCCGATCTCGATAAGGCAGATCACGTTGTACTTGTTGAATTCGAACCAGAAGAAGAATCTCCAATTGTCTTCTTGCGTTTGTACAAGCAATCTCGCAAGCGCTCACTCAAAGTTTCTACAACCGCAGCTCGCATTAGCCGTGGAAACCACAAACTAGGTGCAGTTCGTGTTGCACTTTCATCAGTTTCAGATCTCACCGCTAAGTCAGTAATTTTGGTGGGCGAGCGAGCAGCAGAAAGTGCTGGTGCACTTTCAACCGCGGTGGCACTCGCGGAAAAATCAGGAGCAAAGCTTGCTTGGATTCCTCGTCGCGCTGGTGAACGTGGCGCACTTGAGATGGGAGCAATTTCTACACTTCTCCCTGGTGGCCGCCCAGTCTCCGATGCCTCAGCTCGAGTGGATCTAGCGGCAGCATGGGGCGTGGATTCACTTCCAACAACTCCTGGTCGTACGACCTCAGAAATTTTAGAAGCGCTCAATAAAGAAGATGAACTCGAAGCGGTGCTCGTTGGCGGCGTAGATCCAATGGATATTTCTGCCGACGCCCTTAGCCAACTTCTTAATACCTTCGTTGTTTCACTCGAAATCTCGCACAGCTCTGTAACTGCGATTGCCGATGTCGTTCTTCCGGTCGCAGCCGTAGTTGAAAAGCGCGGAAGTTTTGCCGATTGGCAGGGAAGTGTTCACAGCTTTGATAAGGCACAAGCCGATGCACTATCAAGAAGTGATGTTCGTATTTTGACCATGCTCTCAGAGGCGATGGGCAAGTCGATTAACCTGCCAACGGTTTCAGCAACAGAGCGCGAGATTGCATCACTGGGCAAGTGGGATGGCGCAAAGATTAACTTTGCTCCAATCGCTTCTGGATCTGCTCCGCACGCAGAAGGAAACCATGCCAATCTCACCTCTTGGCGACTCTTGCTCGACCTTGGAACTTTGCAAGAGGGCGAGGCAAACTTGGCCGGCACAGCTCGCATTGCTCGTGCCCACATCTCCAGCAAGCGCGCCGGCGATCTTGGTGTTGCCAATGGCGACCTGGTGAAGGTTTCCAATGATCGTGGATCGCTGACACTTCCGGTTGTCATTATCGATATCGCAGATGATTCAATCTGGGTTCCAAGAAATTCTCTGAATTCACAAGTCATTCCAACCCTGGGCTTTAGCTCTGGAATAGTTACGGTGGTGAAGGCATGAACTTCGCAGATCTCCTAGGAAATGATCCGGGCTGGCTCACAACAGTAAAAGCCTTTCTTGTCTTTGCCCTCTGCGTACTTCTCACACTTCTTGCCATCTGGAGCGAGCGGCGAATCGTTGCGCGCATGCAGATGCGTCTTGGACCAAACCGAGTAGGACCATTTGGACTTGTTCAAGGTCTTGCTGATGGCGTAAAGCTCGCGCTCAAGGAAGATCTCATCCCGAAAGCAGCTGACAAGATTGTTTTTATTATCGCGCCAATCATTAGCGTCTCAACCTGCTTTCTCTCATTTGCAGTAATTCCGATGACCGGAAAGGTCAGCCTCTTTGGGCATAAGACCGCGATGCAACTGACCGATATGCCAGTCGGAGTTCTCTTTATTCTTGCCGCTGCTTCCGTGGGTGTTTACGGAATCGTTCTTGCCGGCTGGTCATCAGGTTCTACCTATCCACTACTTGGCGGTCTTCGTTCTAGCGCTCAAGTTATCTCCTATGAAGTAGCAATGGGACTTTCACTTGTTGCAGTCTTTATTCGATCCGGTTCAATGTCGACCTCAGAAATTGTGGCCCAACAACACAGCCTCTGGTATGCCGTCGCGCTCTTCCCTTCCTTTGTTATTTACTTGATCTCCATGGTCGGTGAGACAAACCGTGCACCGTTTGACCTGGCCGAAGCTGAAGGTGAACTCGTAGGTGGATTCCATACTGAGTACTCATCGCTGAAGTTTGCACTCTTCTTCCTCGCCGAATATGTAAATATCATCGGTGTATCTGCTCTTGCCACCACATTGTTCCTCGGTGGATACCATGCACTTCCAGGCCTGACCTTTACCGAGAATTGGCTCGGTGGTTGGTTCACCATGATTTGGTTTATGGCCAAGGTAATTGCCTTCTTCTTTATCTTCGTCTGGCTACGCGGAACACTTCCACGTCTGCGCTATGACCAATTTATGAAGTTTGGTTGGAAGGTGCTCATTCCAGCGAGCCTCTTCTGGATTATGGTCGCCTCTTCCTTCCGCCTCATGTCACAACGTGGCGCATCTAAGAGCGTTGTTATCGCCGCCGCAATCGGCGTTGTCATCATCTTGCTTGCCGCAATCACACTCTTTGATCGCTCTAAAGAGAAGAGTGAAGAGCGAGAAGCGCTTGGCGATGTAGCTCCACCATCTTTCCCAGTTCCCCAAATTCCTTCACAGCGAGCGGAGCAATTGCATGGCTGAGAATTCACTAACCCCGCGCTACCCAGATCTCGGCTTAATCGCCGCTGCTAAATCTGAGAAAAAAATCGAAGGCGATGAGCTCAAAGCCAAAGGTTTCTTCACTCAACTTCAAGGATTCTGGGTCACCTTCATCACCATGTTTAAGAAGGTCAACACCGTAAATTACCCAGAAGTGAAGGAGCCAACCGCTGCTCGCTTCCATGGTCGCCATCAACTCAATCGTTATGACGATGGACTGGAAAAATGTATCGGTTGCGAACTTTGTGCCTGGGCTTGTCCAGCTGATGCCATCTTGGTGGAAGCGGGCGATAACACTGAGACCGAACGTTTCTCACCGGGCGAGCGTTACGGCAAGGTTTATCAGATCAACTATCTCCGTTGTGTTTTCTGCGGTCTCTGCATCGAAGCTTGTCCTACTCGCGCGCTCACGATGACCAATGAGTATGAACTTGCCGATGATGATCGAGCAAAGCTTATTTATGAGAAGCAAGATCTCTTGGGCGAAATGCGTGCTGGCATGGTTCCGGCACCGCACCCAATGTATCCAGATACAACCGACACAAATTATTACCGTGGTGAAGTCACCAAAGCGCACCCATCACAAGGAACTCCGATTGGGGAAGTAAATGCTTAGCCTGGCTCTTCACTCCGGAACCACTGCAACACCGGAAGCAGTTCAGTTCTGGTTCTTGGCTCCACTTGCCGTGCTTGCTGCGCTAGGGATGTTGCTAGTGAAGAAGGCGGTTCACTCCGCCCTGCTCCTTGCTTGGGTCATGGTGAGCCTGGCATTTTTCTATATTGCACAAGATGCGCTCTTCCTTGGAATTGTGCAGATCGTCGTTTATACCGGCGCGGTCATGATGCTCTTTCTCTTTATTTTGATGTTGGTCGGAGTCGATAGCTCGGATTCATTGGTCGAAACCATTAAGGGGCAACGCGGGGCTGCCATCGCAGCAGCGCTCGGCGTTGGCGGACTCTTAACTTCGCTGATTGCTCGCGCAGTGCAAGGAGTTCCAGCAGTCGGGCTTAAAGATGCAAATAACGGTGGAAATGTTCAGGGCTTGGCCTCAGAACTATTTACCAAATATGTCTGGGCCTTTGAAGTTGTCTCCGCACTCCTTATTACCGCAGCGCTTGGTGCGATGGTTTTGGCTCATAGTCAAAAGATTAAGTCCAAGACCGCACAACGCGATTTATCGATTGCTAGATTCCGGAAAGATTCACTTGGAGCCTCAGCCGGCCTTCCTGCTCCTGGAGTTTTCGCTCGCCACAACGCAGTAGATGTCCCAGCTCTTCTTCCAGATGGTTCACCAGCGCCATCTTCAATATCAGCAACTCTGAAGGCTCGCGGAGATATGTTGGATAGCAAAATCTTTGAACTAGAAGCGAAGGAAGAGGAGGAGAACTAAATGGATATCTCAAATTACTTATTCCTTTCAGCCATCCTTTTTACGATTGGTGCCGTAGGTGTTGTGGTTCGCAGAAATGCGATTGTGGTCTTTATGTGCATCGAGTTGATGCTCAATGCCACAAACTTAGCCTTCGTAACTTTTGCTCGTATTAATGGAAATTTAGATGGCCAAGTCGCCTCCTTCTTCACCATGGTCGTAGCAGCATGCGAAGTAGTAGTTGGTCTAGCGATCATCGTGACGATGTTCCGCTCCCGTCGATCGGCATCTGTTGATGATGCCAGTTTGTTGAAGCGCTAATCATGACTACCAGCACACATTTGGTTTATCTCATCGCACTTCCATTAGTAAGTGCAGCAATCCTGCTGCTCCTCGGCCGCATTGCCGACAAGTGGGGACATATCCTCGCCACCTTGGTCTCTGCCTCGGCCTTTGCGATCGGAGTATCCGAGTTCTTTGCCATGAAATCTCGTCATGGCGATGCCCGTGCGGCAACCCAAACGATTTTTAGCTGGATCAGCGTTGGTTCATTTAAGGTCGATGCAGCTCTTCTTCTAGATCAGCTCTCCATCTCCTTTGTACTTCTTATTACTGGTGTCGGAACTCTGATTCATATCTACTCGATTGCTTACATGTCACATGATCGCGATCGCAGACGCTTCTTCGCCTATCTCAATCTCTTTATCGCTGCCATGTTGCTCTTGGTTCTCGGTAACTCATACCTCAACCTTTACGTTGGTTGGGAGGGCGTGGGTCTTGCCTCATATTTGCTCATCGGTTTTTGGAATCAGAAGCCTGCTTATGCCACAGCCGCAAAGAAAGCTTTTGTTGCCAACCGCGTAGGCGATGTCGGCCTCTCACTGGCCATCATGATTGCATTTGCCCAATTTGGCACAGTTACCTTTGCTGGAGTTAAGGCTGGTGCGCCTCATGCATCTTCAGCCGCGTTAACCGCGATTGGTGCAATGTTGTTACTTGCAGCTGCTGGTAAATCTGCCCAATTCCCATTGCAATCTTGGCTTGGCGATGCGATGGCCGGCCCTACTCCGGTCTCCGCTCTGATCCACGCCGCGACCATGGTGACCGCCGGCGTCTATCTCATCACCCGCTCTAACTTCATCTTCGATGCATCTTCTACTGCACGCTTGTTGGTAGTCATCGTTGGTGCCATCACTCTGCTCTTTGGTGCGATTGTTGGTACGGCAAAAGATGACATCAAGAAAGCGTTGGCCGCCTCAACCATGTCTCAGATTGGTTACATGATTTTGGCAACCGGCCTTGGACCAGTTGGTTACGCCTTTGCGATTATGCATTTATTAACCCACGGATTCTTTAAAGCCGGAATGTTCCTCGGTGCCGGTTCGGTCATGCATGGCATGGATGATGAAGTAAATATGCGCAAGTACGGCGGATTGGCAAAGTTCATGCCAATTACCACGATCACATTCGGACTTGGTTACCTCGCCATTATTGGCGTTCCACCATTTGCTGGCTTCTATTCCAAAGATAAAATCATTGAAACGGCGTTTAACGCAGGTGGAACCAAGGGAATTCTCCTTGGTGGCGCAGCACTTCTTGGTGCGGCAATCACGGCTTTTTATATGACTCGCGTTGTAGTTCTTACCTTCGCGGGATCAAAGCGATGGGATGAGAAAGCACATCCACATGAGAGCCCAGTTCTAATGTGGTTGCCGATGGCGATTTTGGCAATCGGTTCTGTTGCTTCAGGATTCTTACTTGCCTCTGGTAGCGCCATGGTTAATTGGCTCGCACCAGTTGTAAATGCATCAGGTGTAGAAGGTGGCAAAGAACTTATGAAACCAATCGTGGTTTCACTTCTAGCACTCGGCGTTGTCGTAGTCGGTGTTGCCTTTGCCGTCATCAAGTACCGCACGGTTCCATCAGTTGCTCCAGAAGATGTCTCCATCTTCACTAAGGCTGCGCGCAAGGATCTCTATCAGGATTCATTGAACGAAGCGCTCCTCATGCGCCCAGGTCAGAAGCTCACCTCAGGATTAGTTTATACCGACGATACCTTGGTTGATGGCGCGGTTCGTAGCGTTGGATTCACCCTCGCAACCGTCTCCGGCTGGGTCCGTAAACTTCAAAATGGTTATGTCCGTACCTATGCACTTGTAATGCTCATTGGATTACTGGCGCTAATCGCAACGATTTGGATGGTGACCTTGTGAGCATCTTGACGACGATTGAACTTCTGCCACTGGTAGGCGTACTTGCGCTTATCTTTACGCCAAAGGCGCAGAGTAAGTTAATCAAACAACTCGCGGTCGCGGTTTCGCTTATTACCCTTGCCATCTCTGTTGTGATGGCGCTTCGCTTCAAGAGCGGTACAACTGGATTCCAATTCGTCGAGTCCCATCCTTGGATCTCGAGTTTCGGCATCAACTACGCAGTCGGCGTCGATGGCATCGCACTCGTATTGATTCTCCTCACCACAATTCTGGTTCCGATCGTGCTGGTAGCAGGATGGAATGAATCAGAAGGCGGCCGCTTCAGCGTTAAGACTTTCTATATCTTGATCTTGATCTCCGAGACGATGATGGTTGGGGTCTTTGCCGCAACCGATGTCTTCCTCTTCTACGTCATCTTTGAAGCAATGCTGATCCCGGTTTATCTGCTGATTGGCGGGTATGGTCGTGGAGATCGCGCGGCTGCGGCTCTAAAGTTCTTGCTCTATAGCCTCTTTGGTGGACTCTTGATGCTGGCCGCCCTGATTGGTACTTACATCATTGCCACTAATCAGATTGGTGGAACATTTGATCTGACCAAGCTGGCCACTTTGACCATCGATAAGCCAACTCAGAACTGGCTCTTCCTTGGATTCTTTATCGCCTTTGCCATCAAAGCTCCATTGTGGCCACTGCACACTTGGCTGCCAAAAGCGGCAAAGTCTGCAACTCCGGGAACTTCGATTCTGCTGCTCGGCGTGATGGATAAGGTCGGCACCTACGGAATGATCCGTTTCTGCATGACTCTATTTCCAGATGCCACCAAGACTTTCACTCCTGCAATCATCACATTGTCAGTGATTTCAGTTCTCTACGGCGCATTTCTTGCAATCGGACAGAAGGATATTAATTCGCTAATTGCATTCACCTCGATCTCTCACTTTGGCGTTATCACCTTGGGAATTTTCGCTATGACCTCACAAGGTCTATCCGGCGCGACTTTCTATATGCTCAATCACGGATTCTCGACCGCGGCCTTATTTATGACCGCAGGTTGGATGGTCTACCGACGCAAGTCATCCCAGATTGAAGATTTTGGTGGACTCCAAAGAGTCACTCCAGTGCTTGCTTGGTCCTTCTTTATCGCTGGACTTTCGGCACTCGCACTTCCTGGACTTTCTAGCTTCATCAGCGAATTTCTAGTTTTGGTCGGTACCTTCACGCGCTATCCAGTTGCCGCAATTCTCTCTACCTTTGCGATTATTTTGGCCGCGCTTTATGTATTGATCGCAGTTCAAAAGTCGCTTCATGGCGAGGTTAAGCCTGGAAACGAATCGCTAACTGACCTTGGCTTGCGCGAGAAGATTGCAATCGCTCCAGTCATTGCAATCATTGTTCTCCTTGGTTTCTATCCAAAGCCAGTTCTCGACATTATTAATCCTGCATCCGGAGTTGTTATGCAACATGCCGGGGCAGTAGATCCAGTTGCAAAGGCAGGTAAGTAACCATGAGCGCACCAGTACTCAATTACTCACTACTTGCACCAATTCTGATCATCCTTGGTGGAGCGCTGCTCGGCGTACTTGTCGAGGCCTTCATCAGCAAAGCGCTTCGCGCAACCCTTCAACTGGGAATCGCGCTCGGCAGCGTTGTGCTCTCATTTGCCTGGCTATGGAAGGTTCATAATGAATCCTCTATCTCAGCTGCGGTGAAGTCAGTCGCGATGGATCCAGCTGGAATTTATATTCAAGGAATCATTCTTATTCTTGCCTTTATCGCTATCTTGCTAATTGCAGATCAAGATAATTTCACCGCCCAAGCCTCTGCCCTTCCCGGTTCGGAAGAGGAGAGCGTTGCCATTGCCGAAGGTAAGCAACAGACCGAAGTATTCCCACTGACGCTCTTTGCAATTGCCGGAATGATGCTCTTCCCAATTGCCACCGATCTCATCACACTATTTGTGGCACTTGAAGTTCTCTCACTTCCTTTGTATCTCATGGCTGGCCTCTCTCGCCGCCGCCGCTTGCTCTCGCAAGAAGCTGCACTTAAATACTTCCTACTCGGCGCTTTCTCGTCGGCCATCTTTCTCTTCGGAGTTGCCTTCCTATACGGGTATTCCGGCTCACTTAACTTCAACGAGATCGCCGCTTCCATCTCCGCATCAGGAAATAACTCAGTTTTCCTCTACATCGGAATTATCTTTATCTCGGTCGGCTTACTCTTCAAAGTTGGCGCTGTTCCATTCCACTCTTGGACCCCAGATGTCTATCAAGGTGCACCAACTCCAATTACCGGATTTATGGCTGCCTGTACGAAGGTGGCGGCATTTGGCGCAACCCTTCGCCTCTTTTACGTGGCGCTAGATTCAGTTGATGGAACCTGGAAGCCAATCATCACCGCAATTGCCATGATCACAATGGTTATTGGTTCAATCGCCGCGATGACCCAACGAGATATCAAGCGCGCCCTTGCCTACTCCTCAATTGCCCATGCCGGCTTCTTGTTGATTGGCGTTGTTGCCCTTAGCCAAGCGGGACTCGCATCTTCACTCTTCTACTTCTTGGCATATGGCCTAGCCACACTTGGTGCATTTGCAGTTATTACTATCGTTCGCGATTCATCGGGCGAGGTAACAGATCTCAATCGCTGGGTTGGATTGGGAAAGAAATCTCCATTGATTGCAGCTATCTTCTCCATCTTCCTGCTTAGCTTCGGTGGAATTCCGCTGACAGCTGGTTTCGTTGGAAAGTTTGCCATCTTCTCGGCTGCATATCAGACTGGAAATATGGCGATTGTTGTTGTTGCGGCGCTGGCATCTGCGATTGCACTCTTCTTCTACCTTCGGATTGTCTTGATGATTTGGTTTGCTGAACCAACTAATGATTCTGTGACCGTTGTGATTCCATCCTTCCTCACACGCACCGCAATCTTTGTAACGGTCGCAGCGACTCTTATTTTCGGCGTAATTCCTGCTCCGCTCCTCGACTCGGCGAAGAACTTCGCAGTCTTTTTGCGTTAGCCGCAAATGTCACAACTAGGAATACCCGAAATCGATTCAGCTCTTGAATCAACCTTGCTCGCTCAGATGAGTGAAGTGGAGAAGCTGCTTCGCTCGCATATCGAGGGTAAGTATCCTTTTGTGATCGAGACTTCCAGGCACCTAGTTGAAGCTGGCGGGAAGCGCCTGCGCCCGATGTTAGTTTTACTTGCAGCTCAATTCGGTGAGCGTGTAAATGAAGATGTAGTGAAATCAGCCGTTGTCTGCGAACTTACGCACCTGGCGACGCTCTATCACGATGATGTTATGGATGAAGCGCCAAAGCGTCGTGGCGTCGACAGTGCTAATAAGCGGTGGGATAACTCCATCGCAATTTTGACTGGCGATTACCTCTTTGCCAAGGCCTCGCTTCTGCTCGCAGAGCTGGGGCCGGAAGCGGTTCACCTGCAAGCGGTAACTTTTGAACGATTAGTTATTGGCCAGATTATGGAGACCCAAGGTTCAACCCCGGGAAAGAGTTTAATTAATCACTATCTTTCAGTTATCGCAGATAAAACCGGTTCCTTGATTGCAGCAAGTGCTCGATATGGGGGCATGACTTCAGGGGCAAGTGAAATCATCACCAATACCTTGACCGAGTATGGTGAGAAAATTGGCGTTGTATTTCAGCTTGCCGATGACATCATTGATATCGCCAGCACGTCGGGGGAGTCAGGAAAGACACCGGGAACCGATCTTCGAGAAGGAGTCCCAACGCTCATCACCCTCTTTGTGTTGGAATCTGACGATCCGGCCGACAATGAACTGAAGAAGATTTTAAGTGCACCGATTACTGATGAAGCAATCGTAGAGTCGACGCTCGCCACCCTACGTACTCACAAAGCGATGGAGCAATCTCGCGCTTTGGTGCAACGATATGCCGATGAAGCGAAAGCGCTGCTCAACTCCTTGCCAGATGGTGCCGCGAAAAACGCGCTAATCAATCTCAGCGACGCTGTTATTACTCGTACTTCCTGATTTAACTAGGTCAACCGCAAGCGCGCTGAGCGCAATCCAAATCACGAAAAATCCAACCCATCGTGCTGTCGACATATGTTCATGGCGCAGGAAAACTCCAAGCAAGAACTGCACGGTCGGAGTGATGTATTGAATCAGCCCCACGAGTGAGAGGGGAAGTCTGGTGGCGGCACCGTTAAAGAGAAGAAGTGGAACTGCGGTTACGGCTCCAGCCAGAATTAAAAGCGTGGTGAGTCCGGCCCCGTGACCAAATTGTCCTTGACCTTTTTGGCCAAGATAGATCAAGTACCCGGCGTAAGGGATTAGTGAGATGGTGGTTTCGATGGTCAAACTTTCGAGCGAGCCCAGACCCAATTGCTTTTTAATAAAACCATAACTTCCAAAGGAGATGGCAAGTGTGATGGCGACCCATGGGAATGTGCCGGCATCGACAGTGAGTACTAGTACGCCAATGGTGGCGACGATGACCGAGAACCACTGGAGTTTGCGCATTCGCTCGTTGAGTAGAAGGACGCCAAAACCAATGCTGACCAAGGGGTTGATGTAATAACCAAGTGAGGCATCCACGATGTGATGGTTATTAACGGCCCAGATATATGTGGTCCAGTTGATAGAGATCAGAGCAGCGGCAAGTGTCAGGCTCCAAAAGATTTTCTTATTCCGCATGAGTGCATATGTGCTCTTTATCTTGCGCATAAAGGCGAGCACGATGAGACAGAAACCAAGGGTCCAGACTGCACGATTACAGACAATCTCCAACGGGTTAGCTGGTTTAAGGAGCGGCCAATAAAGTGGAAAGAGTCCCCAAATTAAATAAGAGGAGAGTCCGTTAAGCAGTCCGACTTTATAGCGGTTCATGCCTTAACGATAGTTGGTAAATTGAACGGCAAACTCCCAATCGCCAGCTTTTACCATTGCGATTGCATCTTGTAGATCATCACGACTCTTTGAAGTTACTCGCAAGGTATCACCCTGGATTTGCGTCTTAATTGACTTTGGGCCTTCATCGCGCAGCAACTTAGCAATCTTCTTTGCATTTTCAGTCGAGATTCCCTCTTTAAATGCGCAGGAAATCTTGTAGACCTTGCCACTGAGTTCTGGCTTGCTGTCATCCAAATGTTTGAGTGAGACCGAGCGCTTTACTAACTTGTCCCGGAAAACTTCCAGCGCAGCCTTAGCGCGCTCTTCAGTATCAGCCTCGATGAGAAACTTCTCGCCCGACTTTTCAATCTTGGTACCGGTATTTTTGAAATCAAAACGGGTGTTAATTTCACGGTCGGTCTGGTTGAAGGCGTTATCAACCTCCATATGGTCGACTTCCGAAACGATATCGAAACTTGAATCTGTTGCCATGGAGGTGCTCCTTTATTTCGAGAGGCTATTGCGGGTTACTTTAATAATTCGCTTTATGAGGTTCTTCAAATCTTTAGGTCTGCGAACTTTAGCGAAGCTTCGAAGCGCAATGAAAATCAATGGAAATAGAGTGCGAAGGGAGAGGTTTTTAGAGAAGTCGAATTGGCTGATCTCCACCCATTCCAAGCCCCACTGCTGCTCAATATTTGAATAGATTTTGCCGGGCATGCGCCGCGCACGACCCAGGGCGGGAGCGAATACCAAGAAGGTGCGCTGATCTTTAGTATCGACAAATCCCTCAAGCCCATTCTTCGATTTTGTTATTTTGTGACGAAGCGCGCCAAAGCGAATTCGCTCATCGAGGTTACCTTCGGTGAAGTAGATATAAGGAGAGGAGGCGACCTTCATCTTCTCCAAAATATCGTCAATCATAAGTACTTCATCACCATGCAGAATCTCAAAGGCGAATCGAGCATCGGCCATGCAATATCGATAGATGGCTCGGACATCCTTCAGCGGATCTTCGATAACTCGATAGCGGGCAGGAAGTTCGCTCCATGGTCCAAGAAGTAGGAACTTTGCCTGACCTTTTCGATCAGAGAGAAATTCATTGACCATCGATTTGAAAGCTTCAAAGCTCATGTTGCGGCAATCGACAATTACTTGATTCTCTGCAACCGCCCAGGTGAGTGGTGCATGCCCACGCAGATAGGCAAGGCCAGGAATGTAGTTCGCAAAGAGAGGTCGGTTATGTTGAATGACCGTCTCCATATGTTGTTCGACGGTGCTGATTCCGAGGTGCCAAGAATGCGCATCCCGCTCTGGAACCATGCGAATACCTGACATAAGTACGCGCCAACCAATTTCGGTATCTTCACCGGTCTTAAAGAGTGGGTTATATCCGCCAAGTGCCAACCAATTCTTACGAGAGATCGAGAAGGTTGCGCCAACTACTGCACGGAATGATTCCAGACCAGGATTGCGCAAATCTTTGGTGCCGGTAATGAGCGTCTCCCAACCCTCTTTGCCTTCGCTCTCCTGGTGTAGCTCGTGAAACTTTCCATCACTTAGGGCTTGGGAGAGCTCCTTCGGGTTGTAGTTCCAGTCAGGTACGAATCGCTTCCAGCCTAATACGAGATAGTCATCAGATTCGTGATGCCACTTCATCATATGAGCCAAGTGATCTGGATGCATCACCATATCGGCATCCATGCACCAGACAACATCCTCTTTGAGCTTAGAAATTACATGGTTGGTAGCATCGGTCTTTCCCCATAAATCTTGCGCATTCTTAAACTTTAAAATCTTGCTCTTGGTAGGGCGGATTGCTGGAAGTTTGAGCGCGGGCGTCGAACCATCATCAACGATGTAGACGTTTATTAGCCGACTTGGATAGGACTGGGCTTTGAGGGAGGCGAGGACTAAATCTAATTTATCTTGGCCACCACGACAGGCGATGACGACAGCAACCGAGAGCGATGGACGAAGATTTATCGCTAGCGCTTCAGGTCGGTCATATCTCCAGGTTGCACTCATTGCGCGGTTCCAAACTCTTCATGTGGCCAGAATCCAACGCGCTGGCCATCGGTCTCGCGTAGGTACTTGGAATAATTTGTGACGTAGGTATGGGCAACAACGCTGCGCTTGTAAATGTATCCAAGGCCAGGTGCGCGCCAAATCTTGCCGCCATTTTTCTTGATGCCAGAGAGCAGAAAATGATCGACCGCGCTCTTACCTTCGCCAAACCAGCCCACCGCTTCGGCCGCGGAACGTTTGGCCAAAATAGTTCCGCCACAAACCCAGTCGGTCCAGAGATTGGATGTTGAAATTCCGGTCGCAAGTACGCGGCGAACAGTGAGGTCGATGGCTTGCAGATAAATGTAATTCATGGCTTTGCCCACCGCTTCGGCGCCATTTGTTAGAGCTATCTCTAGTAAGTCGCGCAGATGATCGGGGCCGTAAATATCGTCATCATCCATCTTGGCTATGTATTCGCCAGTGGATTGCGCCGCCATAGTTGAGAGCACCGAACCAAGCGTGTAAGCAACGGTGAAATTCTTTGTGACAACCGAGATGCCACGCTTTTGCAGCCGAACTAATTGTTTTTTATGCGATGGCGAAAGTTGAAACTTATGCACGCCGAGTAGAAGTTCAAAACTTGGAAGTGTTTGGGCCTCGATTTGAGTGAGGATATTTGTTAAGTCATCTGGGCGAGCAGTCGCCATCACTACTGAGATATATGGAAGCTTCTTAAAGGCTGCCCTGCGCTCGGCGCGGGCCGCAATAATTTGGGCTACCTCGACTTCAAAGTCCAATGTAAAGGCGTCCTAACTTAGTAGTGAATCTTTCCGCACGGATTATCTGCTGCCGTAATTGTATTGAACTTATTAATTGCGGTGGGGGATGGACTTGCCTTTGCGCTGGCTTTGCTTGCCGAAGGAGAAGGTGAAGGCGTCGCTACATCGTATATATCGCGGTCATTGATGAGGCGATTGAAAAGATCTACTGATTTAACTGGATCCCAAATAACTACTGAGCCAAGGCCTGGATATGAGCCATTGGAGTTTGAGAGCGGGATGGTCAAGGTGGCAACCTTCTTAGCCGAGAGCTTGCTCATCTGTTGACCAAGGGAGATCATGTCATTCTGATTGAGACCAGAATCGGTCTTGATGGTAGAGAGAACAGCGTTAAAGAAGTTCAGTAACTTAACTGGATTGAGAAGTACTCCAGCACTTGTCGCTTTACGAAGTACTGAGCCCATAAATTGTTGTTGGCGCTGCATGCGGCCAATATCGCCAAGCCCATCGAAGTCACGAGTACGAACATACTTAAGCGCTTCGATGCCATCGAGTATGTGATAACCCGCCGCCATGACGAGGTGGCTCTTTGGGTCGTTGATGGCGACCTTCGAGCAGACCTGAATTCCACCAAGTGCGTCCACGATGCTGGTGAAGCCAAGGAAGTTAATTTCGATGTAGTGATCAATATGAATATTTGTGGATTGCTCGATGGTGTTAATTAAGAGCGGCGCTCCACCCCAAGCAAATGCGGCATTCAACTTTGCTTTAGTTGCAGAGACCATGGTCTTGCCATCAAAGCCAATGTGTTCGGGAACGGTCACCAGCGAATCGCGTGGCAAAGAAACAAGAACCGCCTTGCTGCGATCTTTGCTGATGTGGACGATAAACATGGTGTCTGACCGGCCGCCGGCTGCAGACTTGGTGCTGCCGACCATCAGCGCCTTCTCTTGCGCCGCGGTTAATCCTTCACGAGAGTCAGAGCCGACAACGAGGAAGTTCAAGGCGCCCGAGATATTAGATGGGCGAGATCCGACGCCCTTAAAGGCATCAAAGGTATGGATGGAGCTAAAGGCCTGACCGAGACCGATCCAGGTAGCGGCTGCGATAAAGACGACGGCGAGCGAGAGGGTGGTGACAATCTTGACTCTTCTCGGCGCGCTCACGGAGGGAGTTTACTAGCCAGAGCGCGAAGTTCTTCCTAAGATGGCGATTACCTGCTCTTTTGCAGCAAATCTTAAGTAATTTTTACCACGCCGGTGATTACGGTAATCTTCCCTCTGCCGTAATAGAAAGGCCCTGGCGGGTTGCCCGAGCGGCCAATGGGAGGGGACTGTAAATCCCCCGGCTCTGCCTTCGAAGGTTCAAATCCTTCACCCGCCACCATATTTCAAGAGTGACCATGCATGGTAAAGGTTTGTAGCACATTCTCAGATATCTATTCACAAGCGTTTCTGACAAAATGACCAGATGTTGAGGGAACGTACGCGAAGTCTTATCACCTCGCTTTGCCTATTCGCCTCTGTTCTTGTAACGATTGAAGCCCCTGTTGCGCAAGCTGCAGTTCTCTCCGATGCTGGAAGTAATTGTTCCCTAACGGTGACGAGTGCCGGAGTGACAGTCGATGCAACAAGTGTTCCCATAACTGTCTCTGGATCTAATTGCGTTGTCCAGTTCAAAACCGTTGGCAGCTACACGGTCACAATTCCGAGTGATGTGTCTGCGGTGAATTATTTGGTTGTCGGCGGCGGCGGCGGCGGTGCATCTGGTGGCGGTGGCGGTGGTGGCGTGCTCCAAGGAACAAACTTTGCCGTTACACCTAATTCGAATTACTCCGTAATTGTTGGAGATGGTGGAATCGCTGGTTCGGGTGGTTCGAACTTACAAGGTGGTGATCCCAGATCAGCAAATGGCAGTTCATCAACTTTCTCAACAATTAACGCACTCGGCGGAGGTAGTGGTGGACAGGGCGGCGTTGGATATGAAGCAAGAAGCGGCGGAAGCGGTGGCGGTTCTAGATATGACTGCACAGATGCAACGCCCGGTGCATGCGGGGGCATTGGAACACCCGGACAAGGTAACAACGGAGCGGCATCGACGTATCCAAGTTATGGCGGCGGTGCAGGTGGCGGCGGTGCAGGATCTGCAGGGCAGAACACAATTCTTAGCAATATTGGTGGTAAAGGCGGCGATGGTGTCGTTGGAGTAATCACTGGCCTAACTTATGGTGGCGGTGGTGGCGGTGGAATTAATGCAAACTCAAATCAATTTGGTTTTGTAAACGCTTCAGGTAACTCAGACTCACGAGCAGGAGTAGCGACAACTGGAGGCGGACAAGGCGGTTCCGGTGGTGGAGGTCGTGGAAGTTCCTATGGATACTCCAGTGGAACGCGCGGCCAGTTTGCAAATGCAACCGCAGGAACACCAAATACAGGTGGTGGCGGTGGAGGTACGGACCCCGAAGACCTTGGCGCTGGAAAGGGTGGCTCTGGAATTGTTGTTTTAAGCTACGTTGCTAGTGCGAATTTACGAACAATTACATTCAATTCCAATATCAATACCCCGACAACAACCACACAGTCGGTCACCAGTGGTGTTTCAACTCCACTAACAAGCAATTCTTTCAGTGCAAATGGTTATGTTTTTAGTAGCTGGAATACTGCCGCCGATGGCTCCGGCACCAGCTATGCAAATCAATCCAATATAGCAATCACCACAAATACCACTCTTTATGCACAGTGGATAACTGGTGTAAACCGCACAGTTACATTCAATGCGAATAATGGATCTGGTTCAATGTCCGACCAAACGGCAGGCATTCCAACAAACCTAAATCCCAATGCATTTACACGTTCCAGCTACACCTTTGCAGGTTGGAACACTGCCGCTAATGGGACTGGATATAGTTATTCTAATCAAGGCTCATTCCCGTTTAGCACTGACGTGACGTTATATGCGCAGTGGACAGCAGTGGTCACCAACTACACCGTCACATTCTTTGGCAATGGCGCCGATGCGGGTGCAACGCCGTCTCAGACCGCTGGATCTGCTCAATCTCTAACTCTAGATGGGTTTACCCGAACGGGCTACAGCTTCTTGGGCTGGGATACTAATTACGCTGCAGGATCTGCCACATATCTAGATGGACAGACCTATGCATTTAGTGGGGCTTTAAGTTTGTATGCAATCTGGGTAACTCAAGCATCTCGAACAATTACCTTTGATGCCAACCTTGGTACTGGAACAATGGCATCGCAGAGTGCAACTAGTAACACTGTATTAAATTCAAACACTTTTACGCGAAGCGGTTACACCTTTGCAGGTTGGAACACTCAAGCAAATGGTCTCGGCGTAAGCTATTTAAGTTCCTACACTTATAGCTTTTCGGCTTCGATAACACTTTATGCCATTTGGAGCCAGAACCTCACCGTTTCTTATGACAGCAACACGGCAAATACTGGCTCTGTACCTAATTCTCAAACCTACTATGCGGGCGGGCCTACCGTGACCGTTCAAAGTAACTCTGGTTCACTTTCGAAAACTGGATTTATTCTTACTGGCTGGAACACTGTTGCTAATGGGACGGGAACTAGTTACGCGCTTGGTCAAGTTAATTCCACCTTCGGCGCCAATACGACTCTCTTCGCACAATGGAGTGCTGCAACCTACACAGTTTTATATTCGGGAAATGGAAACACATCTGGATCAGTTCCTTCAAACCAAAGTTATGTCTACGGCGGAACTGCTCTTACCCTCAGCAATAACCCATCACCACTTGCAAGGACCAACTATGTCTTCAGCGGATGGAATACAGCGGCGGACGGTTCTGGAACGACTTATGCATCCGGTGCCAGCAATATTACTTTTGCTGAAGATACGGTTCTATTCGCGAAGTGGACTATTAATGCAACGTTATCTATTCCCCAAGTGTCAGTGGCAAGATATCGAACCGCTAACACTTTGACCCTAACTATAGGTGCGCCAGGGAAATATACGTTTTATGCGCGAGGCAAAAGAATTCCTGGATGCATCAACCTCACCGGCAATCCTCCGACATTGAACTGTTACTGGAAGCCGAGCTCTCATGGTCAATTCAATATTTCGGTTACTGGCAATGTAGGCGGACGGTCCTATTCATCAAATCTAGGCATCTATAACGTTGAACAGAGAGTTGGAACTAGGTGACCGTAAATCCCCCGGCTCTGCCTTCGAAGGTTCAAATCCTTCACCCGCCACCATCACTTAAGTAATTAACTACTGAATGCAACTCCATTATCTGTGGATATCTAAAATGCTATAGTAACGCCTAACGTTACTAATTGCGGCATCTTTGAATGATTTACGAATTCCACCCGGAAACCATTTAAAGCCACTACATGGTAAGCAAAATGGTTTGATGAGTATTCGAATTAATGACAAATGGCGAATATGTTTTATATGGACAGAATCAGGACCCAAAGAAGTAAGAATTGTTGATTATCATTAGAAAGAGAGAGGGAGAAAAAAATGGCTAAGCAGCGAGTAAAGGCTGTTACCCCTGGCGAACTTCTCTGGGAGGAATTCATGGCTCCTTATGGACTTACCAGATATCGACTTGCAAAAGAGATCGGCGTTCCAGCTCAACGCATAGGCGAGATAGTGAACGGAAATCGCAGCATTACTGCCGATACCGACCTACGGCTATCTAAGTACTTCAATCTCTCAAAGGGTTACTGGATGAGGGCTCAAGCAGCTCATGACCTAGAGGTGGCAGAGAAATCCCTCTCAGCGGAATTGAAGAAAATTAAACCCCTTAACGGCACGGCTGCCTAAGGTTTAGGAGATGCCGAAAGCAATTGTCATTGGCGCCGGAGTCATCGGCTCTTCAATTGCTCTGGAGTTAATACGTAATGGTTTTGAAGTAGAAGTAGTCGATAAGGCCTCAGGTGCAGGGCAGGGTTCCACGAGTGCTTCCAGCGCAGTCGTTCGATTTAATTACTCGACTTATGATTCCGTGGCACTGGCTTGGGAAGCCTTCCATTGCTGGAAAAATTGGCAGCAGCATCTAAATGTAAATCTTGCCTCGTACGCCAGGCTGTATGACGTAGGTGTCATCATGCTTGATGCCCCAGTTATTTCTACCGAGCGGACCACATCGCTATTTGAACAAGTAGGAGTTGCCTATGAAGTGTGGAGCGCTGAAGATTTAAAGAGTAAGGCCTCGTACTTGGATGGTGGCAAATATTGGCCGCCCAAACCCGTTACCAGTGATGAGTTCTTTGAAGATGCCCAAAGTAATTTAGGTGCGATATTTACTCCGCAAGGTGGATATGTCGATGACCCACAACTTGCCGCCGAGAATCTTGCAGCCGCTGCCGCAGCTCTTGGGGCCACATTTAGATTTAAGGCAGAGATTCAGGCTGTACTCAAAGATGGAGATCGGGTAACTGGCGTTGAGTTAAATAACGGCGAGAAATTATTTTCCGATGTCGTAGTAAATGCAGCCGGTCCTTGGTCGGCCAAAATCAATCAACTTGCTGGTGTGGGTAAGGATTTCACGATTGAAGTAAGGCCGATGCGTCAAGAAGTCCATCAAGTAGATACTCCACTCGGGCTCTTGCCGGGTCCAATCGTTGGCGATGTTGATTTGGGTATTTATATGCGCCCAACACCAAATGGCGCTCTGCTTATCGGTGGAACCGAACCCGAATGCGATCCGCTGGAATGGGTAGATGATCCAGACTCGGTAAATATGGTGCGAACCGCAGAGAGATTTGAAGCCCAAGTGACACGAGCAGCACGGAGGCTGCCTGCCTTGCAGATTCCAAATACACCGCTGGGAATCGTTGGCGTATATGACGTCTCATCGGATTGGACACCAATCTATGACAAGACAAGCCTTGCAGGTTTTTTCGTTGCCATTGGCACAAGTGGAAATCAATTTAAGAATGCCCCAGTTGTAGGGCAATTGATGGCTAAGTTAATTGGTGAGGTGCGGGACGGTCGTGATCACGACAGCGATCCGGTGATATTTAAGGGCGCTCATACCGGTAATGAAATTAATCTGGGAGCCTTCTCCCGTAAACGTGAGTACAACTCCGAAAACACACATTCGGTAATGGGATGAAAAAAGCCCCACCTTTCGGTGGGGCTTTTTCGTAACTAGTTGGGGAACTTATCCCTTGTAGTGAACTTGTGCCTTTGGATCTGATACAGGTTGTCCATTGATGACCTTGTAGACATCGAAGGTACCTGAACCAACGTCACCGTTAGCATCGAAGTCAACTTCTGACCATGCACCTTGGTATGAGAACTTGGTGCCAGCAGCTGCAGCCTTCACAGCTTGGTCAAGGTGCTGCCATGAGATCTTTGCTCCAGCTGGACCACCAACTGCGCGAAGACCCTTTGCAAGGTCAGCTGCCTTGGTGCTCTTTGCATAGATTGAAGCCAAGCACTCGAGAACTGCTGCATCGTATGCAGCTGGATCTACGAATGTCTGTGAAGCAGAAGGAACTGTTGCTTCAAAGGCTGACTTCCATGCGGCGGTTGCTGTTCCAGAAGCTGCAGCAGCAGTTCCACGAACGCCATTCATGTACTTGGCTCCAACAATCTTGATGGAGTTAGCATTGTTAAATGACTCGGTCATGAATGTGCGAGTTTGATCCCACTTCTTAGTACGAACAAGAGCAGGTGCAACCTTTGCGAATGTCTCTTCGAAGTCAACGATGAACCAAGCTGCTGGCTTACCTGAGACGAGCTTTGTTGCATCTGAATCGAATGTTGCAGCATTTGGATCGTAAAGAACTGACTTGCCGATCTTTCCGCCATTCTTAATCCAAGCTGCTTGGAATACAGATGAGAGCGCGCTTCCGAATGCATCGTTGCGAGCACCGACGTTAACGGTCGCGGTCTTTCCAAATGCCTTGCTCATTGCAAGAACTACAGCCTTGGCTTGTAGTGCATCAGATGGATAGTTGCGGAAGAGAGTGTCGTTATCGCCAAGAGTTGAGAGTGCTGGTGATGACGCAGCAGGGCTCATGATGAGAACTTGGTTTGGAATTCCGACAGCTGCAGCTGCAGCAAGAGTTGTTCCGGAGGTCATTGGACCAACGAGTGCGTTTGCACCATTTGAATCAACAAGCTTCTTTGCGGCTTCTACGGAAGTTGCAGGTGTTGCTTGATCATCTTCAGTACCAGCAACTGTGCAAGAGCCAGCAACGCCGGCAGCCATCATTGCATCATTAACTTGGGTAACGCCGAGAGCGGCGGCCTTAGCCATAGGTGGGCCGTATGTAGCTAGCTGGCCGGTCAATGGCAGAACGATTCCAACCTTCATATCTACGCCAGCGGCTGCATTGGCACCTACTGATGTACCGAGTAGTGCGCTTGCTGCAATCGCTGAAGTTGCGACAACAATTAATCCTCGCTTCTTCTTCATAGTTCTCCTAAGCCTGTAGTTCGCCCTAGAGGGGCGGGTTCATGCTTAGCGTAGTCG
>CAILWW010000046.1 GCA_903838035.1 uncultured Actinomycetes bacterium
CCATCAAAGGATGATGTAACTTCGATTATTGCTTCCCGGATCTAGCTATTTCCCGGAGCTAGCTATTTCCCGGAGCTAGCTATTTCCCGGAGCTAGCTATTTCCCGGAGCTAGCTATTTCCCGGAGCTAACTAACTGGAACTAACCGGCCTCGCTCATCACAGACTCTGCAGCAATGCGAGCCATGTAAGAGATTCGATCTACGACTTTTCGGGTAAGTGAGGCCGAAGCGATTAAGCGCGAACCATGATGTACTTCAATGGTGAAATCTAAAATTGAATTTTCTAAATGCATGCAGGTGGCATGAGCTCGAATTTCAGCCCCTACCCCGACGGTCCCCAAAACCTTAATCACTAACTCTTGGGTCACTGAGGTTTCACCTGGTGCGAAGTGTTCGGCAAGTGCAGCAGTACATGCGCCTTCAATCAGATTGGTGATTGAGGTCGGATCTAAGGTAGCAAGATCATTGTGGGCTTGGACGACTGAGGTATCGCTGGGGCGGATGACCATGCTGGCCAACCCCACTGCGCCAATTACCTCGTCATATGTCATGGCCTCTAACTTAATAGAGTCGCGAGCAAAGTCAGCGGAAGCTAGAACTCGTGGCGTATTTTTGATGAGTAATTAGCGAAGAAGCTAGAACTCGTGGCGTATTTTTGATGAGTAATTAGCGAAGAAGCTAGAACTCGTGGCGTATTTTTGATGAGTAATTAGCGAAGTAGCTAGAACTCGTGGCGTATTGCAAAGATTGAGAATATTGAAATTTTAGAACTCGTGGCGAATTTCGTGCGAGGTTTCGATTTCAACATGAGTCTCGCCATCAATGGTGACTTCGGTGCGGCTGTAGGTCGTAGTGATTTGAGTACTTGCGCCTGGAATATATCCAGGAAGCGAGCCGAAGATATTTCCGGCGGCAGATTGGGATGCCATGGTGGCGGCTAATTGCGCGGTTTGTTCTGCGAGTTTGGCGGCCAAATCATCCGGTGCCGGTTCATTGCATTCGCGAGCAAGGAGTGACTTCAGCGTCGAAATAACCTTCTGCTCGTGCTCCATCTCCTCGTTGCATGGAGGACATTCTTGGAAGTGAACGGTCAAAGCAGTGGTTGCGGTCGGGTCTGTAAGTTCATGATCAATAAATAGGAGAAGCGATTGCAGAACTTGGTCGCAATTCATTGAGGGGTTGTTATGTGGAGTCATGACTTTTGACCCTCCTTACTTCCAAAACCTCGCTCTTTTGCGTAATCTGCAAGAAGTTCACGAAGCAGCTTTCGCCCACGATGAAGCCTGGACATTACGGTGCCGGAAGGAATGCCTAAAATATCTGCGATCTCTTTATAGGAGTAGCCCTCAACGTCGGCGAAGAAGACTGCCATTCGAAACTCTTCTGGAATTGCGGCTAGGGCTCGCTTGATATCGCCATCCGGCAAATTCTCTAGAACTTCATCTTCCGCAGATTTTCCTTGATCACTTGTGTGACTTGCCGCGGCGGCAATTTGCCAATCCTCTAACTCACCGGCAGATAACTGTGGCTGACGCTTCGATTTGCGATATGAGTTAATGAAAGTCGTGGAGAGAATTCGATAGAGCCAAGCTTTGAGATTGGTGCCATCTTGGTATTGATGAAAAGAGGTAAAGGCTTTGGCGTATGTGTCTTGAACTAAATCTTGGGCATCATGTGGATTCTTGGTATAGCGAAGTGCGGCTGAATAAAGTTGGCTGGTGTACTGAAATGCATCGCGTTCGAAACGTGCTTTCTGTTCCGCAATTTGTGCCGGTGTGGTGGGACGACGAAGATCGACCTCAAGCGAGGGTTCGTCGGGTATCACCAATTCGGAGGACATCGGTGCTAACGCTACAACCAAGGTTCCTCCTTCACTAGTTCGATAACGTGACGCGCTTGCCGGCAGGGCTCGGGTCAGAGCTCAGCCGTTACTCCCTAAACGCAGATATGAGTGAGGTTATTCCCAGTGGGTGCGAGATACGCTGAATAGGTTAAAGGGCAGAGAAACCTTTAAAAGAGGGTCTGCTGCTCCTGAATTTCAATCGGCAGGATGAGCCCCGGATCATTGTTGCGAACATAATTAACTCTAGTTGATACCGGGTCAGCGCTCAAAAGTTGGGTCGGTTCTGGAAAGTCGAGCAGCTTCTGAAGCATCGCAACATCCTTCTGCTCGGGATCGAGCCAGGCATCCCAGCGATCGGATGGCAAAAAGGTGGGCATGCGATGGTGAATCTTCGCCAACGAGCCCTCAGCCTCTCGAGTAATGATTGCGGCGCTCTCGAATATTTCACCATTCGCATCTACCCAGCGATCGTAAATTCCAGCTAGCAGTAAATGCTTTTGGTGCGGGAGAAAATAATCAGAAAATTTAATCGAACTCAAATCGCCATCTTGGCTTAATACTTTTTTACCTGCGACCAAACTCTGAGAATCTATTTCCGCATTTTCATTTGCTAGATGAATGTAAACATTTTCATTTGCCAGATGAATATAAAAAGGCTGCTTTGGATCAAAAGCTCCTACTTCAGTAGCCCATTCGTAATAACCAGTGACGGGAATCAAACAGCGGCGAGATCTAAAGGCACTTCGAAATGTTGGCTTCTCGTGCACACTTTCGGTGCGGGCATTAATCGCCATCGACTGTGACTTGATAGCAGCTGCTCTATCTTTTGCCCATGGCGAAATAAGTCCCCATGAAACAACGTCGAGCTCGCGTTCCTTCGCCTCGTTATCTTTGATGATATAAATCGGACGGGTCGGCGCCACATTCCAATCCGCCGGAAGCGAAGGTCCGTTATAGCCAACGGTGATTGCGAACTCCTCGATGAGATCTCCCGGGGAGGCTGCAATAGCGAATCGTCCGCACACATGAATAGGTTAGTCCCCCTCTGCCTTGCTCAGGTAGACTTGTACTAATGAGTCCATCACAGCAATCAGCAGCAAGCGATTCTGCTATGCCTGTGAACAATTCCAATAACTCGTCCCAACTTTGGTCGGCCCCCTTTCGTGGCAATAAGCCCATTCTTAATTCGGATGGCTCCCCCAAGGTAATTGAAATTCCTGGTTCGAAATCTGTAACAAATCGTGCGCTGATTCTCGCTGCACTCGCAACATCTCCGTCGCTACTTCGCAAGCCACTTCACTCCCGTGATTCAGCTTTGATGATTGCTGGACTCAAAGCACTCGGCTGTGGAATTATGCAATTAGCAAATGGTGATCTACAAATTAATCCTGCGCCTTTGCTCGGACCAGTCTCGGTTGATGTAGGAAATGCCGGAACGGTGATGCGATTTTTGCCTCCACTGGCGGCAATGGCCCAAGGTTTAGTGCACTTTGATGGCGATCCACGTTCGCATGAGCGCCCATTGGGTCCAGTAATTTCGGCGCTGGAGGATTTGGGTGTCACCATTGAACATGGCAATCGCTATTCACTTCCTATGACAATTAATGCCAATGGCAAATTACGTGGTGGGGAGATTGATATTGATGCCAGTGCATCTAGCCAATTTGTCTCTGCGCTATTACTCGCCGGACCATCCATGAAAAAGGGAATAACCATTCGCGATATCGGTGCCTCACTTCCTTCGATGCCTCATATCGATATGACCGTTGCAATGCTCCGTGATTTTGGGGCAACCGTTGATATCTCCCACAGCCCTGAAGGCATGTTAATTTGGCGAGTACATCCAGGTGAACTCCAGGGGCGCGACCTAGTCATTGAACCCGATCTCTCGAATGCTGCGCCTTTTATGGCAGCCGCCATGATTTGCGGAGGTTCAGTCACCATCGCCGATTGGCCAACTTCAACTACCCAACCAGGTGATCAACTTCGCTCCATCTTTACCAAGATGGGAGCGAAAGTGGAATTTACAGAACTTGGTTTAACCATTACTGGTGTCGGAACCGCCAATGGCGAAAGCGGTGCAGCAACTTCTATTCACGGAATTGATGTAGACCTCCACGATGTAGGCGAATTAACTCCTTCCATAGCAGCGGTTGCAGCCCTCGCAGATTCACCATCATCGTTACGTGGAATTGCCCACTTGCGCTTACACGAGACCGATCGCCTGGCCGCGCTGGCCGCAGAGATCAACGCACTTGGCGGGGATGTCGATGAAGAAGAGAGCGCTCTCCATATTTCACCGGCCCCACTTCACGCCGGAACATTCCACACTTACGATGACCATCGCTTGGCAACAGCTGGCGCGATGCTTGGACTTGTTGTAAATGGAATTGAAGTTGAGAACATCGCTACAACTCAGAAGACTCTTCCCGATTTTCCTGGCGCCTGGGCCGAGTTACTCGCTTGAGGATGCTAATTGCGTAACGCACGAAAGATGGACGAGGATGATGTTCGCACTCGTCCAAAGCGAAGTACTCGCCCCCGCACCAAAGATCGCCCTGATTACTCGAAGGCTGAACAAGGCTTAGTTATTGCAGTAGACCGCGGTCGAATTACCTGCCTGGTTGGCGAAGAGATTGTCACTGCAATGAAATCGCGCGAACTCGGCAAGAATGCCGTAGTCGTTGGCGACCATGTGGGAATTGTTGGCGATACATCTGGTGATGAAGGTTCACTCGCTCGAATCGTTACCGTTAACGAGCGGCGCAATACCTTGACTCGAACCGTCGATGATGTGGCCACCGTTGAAAAAATGATCGTAGCAAATGTTGATCAGATGGCGATTGTGCTGGCGGCGGCAAACCCAGAGCCGAGACATGGATTTGTGGATCGCGCACTCGTGGTTGCGTTCGACCAAGGAATAAAGCCCGTCATCATTATTACCAAACGCGATTTAGCTGACGCCGCTGAATTTTTAAAACCATATCAAGATCTCGATATTCCGATTCTCCAAACCCAGCGCGGCGCAGATCTGGCACCCATACGGGAAATTCTCGAAGGTAAAGTCACGGTACTGCTTGGTCATTCCGGAGTTGGAAAATCAACGCTGGTAAATGCCCTTGTTGAATCCTCTAATCGACTTACTGGTTCGGTCAATGAAGTGACCGGTCGTGGGCGCCACACCTCATCAAGCGCCGTTGCGCTAATGCTTGATTCTGGATCAGGTTGGATTATCGATACCCCTGGTGTCCGTTCCTTTGGCGTTGCCCACATCAAGAGCGATCGAGTCCTCTCCTCCTTCGGTGAATTTAGCGAAGCGATTGAACATTGCCCTAAAAATTGCTCACATAACGAGGACGAGTGCGCCTTAAATAACTGGCCTACCTTTGGCGAGAAAGAGCTTTCAAGGCTCGATAGCCTGCGTCGAATTCTTGCTGGAAGTAAGCAGAGCTAAGTTAAACTCTGCTTATGAGCCTTGACCGCAATTTTTCGCTAGCCGAAGATCTGGCTCTGGCGCTTCGTCTGGCAGATATTGCTGATGAGATAACGCTCAAACGTTTTCAAGCACTTGATTTAATTATTGAAACCAAACCCGATGCAACTCCAGTTACTGATGCCGACATGGCAGTCGAACGCGCAATTCGTGAAGTACTTGCCATAGAGCGACCTGACGATTTAATCGTTGGCGAAGAATTTGGTAGCGCTGATTTAGCCGCAAATCTGGCAGCGAGTATGCACGGCACCGGTAAGTATTACTGGGTCATAGACCCCATTGATGGCACCAAGAATTTCCTTCGCGGAATTCCAACGTGGGCAACGCTAATTGGCCTCTCCAATCCGGCAAATACTGTTGTTGCTGGGGTGGTTTCAGCTCCCGCCCTCTTTCGCCGGTGGCACGCCGCACTTGGCGAGGGCGCATTCCTATCCGTGGCCGGAAGTTCCAGCCCAACTCAAATTCACGTATCTAAAGTTTCATCCATTTCGGATGCACAACTTGCCTACTCCGACCTCATTGGGTGGGGTCCGCTAAAAGAGCCCTTTCTCAAGATTCAAGAGCAGGTCTGGCGCACACGTGGCTTTGGCGATTTCTGGTCGCACATGTTGGTCGCCGAAGGCAGCGTCGATGTAGCAGTAGAACCACAACTCTCGCTCTGGGATATGGCGGCTTTAGAGATTATTGTGAAAGAGGCCGGTGGCGAATTTACTAATACAGCTGGCAAGCCTGGTTCGCACGGTGGCAGTCTCGTCAGCAGTAATGGCCACCTGCATCGCTCGTTTATTGAAGCGCTGAACTCATGAAGTTCTTCGCTCTCATTAGAAAGCGTAAAAACTCGGCGGCTGCTGCGAAGGCGCTCTCCTCACCCGCCCCACTCATTCCAGAATTTGAAGAGATATTTGAAGTTGTAACCGAGCTATTAATAAGCGATCCCTTTGATAGCTCAGAAGATTCAATCATTCAAGAGAGTGAGCTGAAGGAAATATTGCTCACCTTGATTGTTGGGCTACGTGAACACCTAACAAAAGTCTTTGAGAATCCCAGTGATCAACATAAATCTATGAACCAAGTTGGAAAAGATTTAGAGCTCGCAGGGGTAAAACCAATTGCCTATACCCAGTGGAATCAATCGCCGATTCAGGGGCTGGCTGCTCGAATTATTTTGCGGGGAAAAGTTCGTACGGCGCTCTTTGGACCGAGTTTGGCCTTGGTGCGAAACACTGCTCCACTTCGACCAGAAATCAGTGCAATTGTTGAGAGCGCAACAGCAGCTGGAAATAACGTTTATATCCTTGCCATTGATGGCCTTGCCTACGCTGTCTATGAAGTCAGCCACCGTTTGCAGGAGATAATTAAGTAGCCCTTAGAAACCAATCAAGTAACTTGCTCGAGATAGTCGATATATTCGAGTTAGCTAAATAACTAGAGCTCAATCCAACCGTGCGGCACGAGTTCATCAACTTTCTCTGGACCCCAAGTGCCCTTGAAATATGGATAGACCGGAATATTGGTATCTAGTACCTTCTCCAGAATGCGCCAAGTTTCTAGCACCGAATCGATTCGAGTAAAGCGCATGTGATCTCCAGCGAGTGCTGCTCGAAGGAGGCGCTCATAGGCCTCTTGTCGATCGCCAAGGGCGGCGCTGAATTCCACATTGAGTTGGACTGGAACGGTCTCGAGCATATCTCCTGGCGATTTCGCCATTAGTTCAATATCTACACCATCGTTTTTGCCGAGGCGGAATCGAAGCACATTTGGTGAGCCGGCTTGGGTTTCAGCAAAGAGCATCCGTGGTGGTTGCTTGAATTCAACGACAACTTCCAGAACCGTCTCTTTGAGTTGTTTACCGGTGCGCATATAGAAAGGAACGCCAGCCCACCGCCAGTTATCGACGTGAACAATAGCGGCCGCAAAAGTTTCGGTGGTGGAATCTTTCGCAACTCCGGCTTCATCAAGATAACCAACATATTGGCCACGAACAACTTCTTCTGGCTCCATCGCATCAATCGCACGAAAGACCTTGATTTTCTCATCTTCCATGTAATGGGAGGTCAACTCTGAAGGTGGCTCCATCGCAATGAGAGCAAGAACTTGAAGTAAGTGATTTTGCAGAACATCTCGAAAAGCGCCAACGCCATCATAGAAAGCGCCACGGCCTTCAATTCCGAAATCTTCTGCCATAGTGATTTGAACGCTATTGATATATCGCCGATTCCATAGCGGTTCCCAGATTGAGTTGGCGAATCGGAAGATCAAGATATCTTCCACAGATTCTTTTCCAAGATAGTGATCGATGCGGAAAATTTGGCTCTCGGGCATCACTGCTTCGAGTGAGTCCTGTAGCTTTATCGCTGATTTTAGATCGCGGCCAAAAGGCTTCTCGAGAACAACGCGAGCAGTCTTGGTTAGACCAACTGCCGACAAGCCTTGGGTTACTTGTTCAAAGAGCGCTGGCGGGATGGCCAAGTAAATGACCGGCGTCTTCTTGCCCTCAAGTTTTGCGGCTAAGTCTTTATACACCTGTGGGTCCTCGTAGTTGCCGACGACCAAGCTCATCTTTTCATTGAGCATGGCTATAACTTTTTCATCGACATCTGAGACTCTGGTACGAATCGCTTCAAAGGCGTTATTTACAAATTGTTCGTGATCCCACTTGGTTGAAGCAACGCCAACGACATCGGCGGTCAGTGCACCGGTAAGGGCCATGTTGTAGAGGGCTGGGAAGAGTTTTTTCTTAGCCAGGTCACCGGTGGCACCAAACATGACAAGCACATCTGCTTGCTCTGGAACAACATGACCGTGCGCACCCGCACGTAGCGGCAATGGTGAATTCATTACTTCTTCTTTGCAGCTTCGGAGTGACCGCCGAACTTTTTGCGCATGGCAGAGAGAACCTTGTTGGCGTAGAGGTCATTACCGCGAGATGAGAATCGACCCATCAGCGAAGCGCTCAAAACATTTGCTGGAACTCCGGCATCAATCGCGGTTTGAACGGTCCAACGACCCTCACCCGAATCTGCAACAGAACCTGTGTAAGTATCGAGCTTTGGATCTTCGTTGTATGCCTCGGTCGTGAGGTCAAGTAACCAAGAGGCAACGACTGAACCGCGACGCCAAACTTCTGATATTTCAGCAAGGTTTAGGTCGTACTTAGTTTCAGAGTGTGATCCAACTGAGGTTGGATGCTTAATGCCATTGCGAACCGTGTCGAGCAGATTTAATCCTTCGGCATATGCAGCCATCGCTCCGTATTCAATTCCGTTGTGCACCATCTTCACGAAGTGACCGGAACCGACTGGACCACAGTGATAGAAACCGTACTCAGCCTGTGCTGGTGTGCCATCTTTGCCAGGTGTGCGTTCCGCCGCAGCAACTCCTGGAGCGAGTGCGAGGAAGATTGGATTGAGGCGCTCGACGATCGCTTTATCGCCACCAATCATCAGGCTATAGCCGCGATCTAATCCATATACGCCACCAGAAGTTCCGACATCAACAAAGTTAATGCCCTTCTCTTTTAGCCATTCAGCATTAGCAATGTCGTCGCGATAGAAAGAATTTCCACCGTCAATAATTGTCGAACCAGCTTCAAGATGTTCTGCCACAGCCTTAATTGTTTGGACGGTTACTTCGGCTGGAACCATGATCCAGACAACTTGTGGGTTCTTGGCATCATTGAGCTTCTTGAGATCTGCGAGCGAAGCAAGTCCGTTGTATCCCTCTTTGGCAACGGTTGCGGTTGTCTCAGGGCTGACATCAAAGACATTGAGTGAAACCGGGGTGGCAGGATCGATATGGGCTGAAATTCGGCGAACAATATTTGCGCCCATGCGACCGAGGCCGACCATCGTGAATTGCAGTGAATCTGACATATCTACACTCTCCAAGGTATTAACAACGACTTACGAATTCAATGAGCGCAGTGAATGGATCTTTATCCATTCCTGCTCTCGGCGCTGAGAGTTAAAACTTCTGTGCTAAAAATCTACTGTGCGGCCTGCCTTGCTCGAAGTGCAGAACTGACTCAGCCTTAAATCGCTTCGACGACCGCTAGGTCCGTCAGGATAACGATCTCGCCACTAGGTGAATTCTGCCGTAATAATTCGATAGGCATTACCTCTGAGCCCGCGAGTGTTGCCTCCAGCGCCTCTCGTTTTCCCTCACCGAGGGCGAAAATAAAGGTGATTTCGCTCTGTCCGAGGCGATGGAGGGTGATTGTGGTTCGCTCGGCTGGCGGCTTAGGGGAATTGGCAATGCTGGCTGCGCTCTCCTTGGCGGTGAGTACCTTGGTATCTCCTGGGAAGCACGAGGCGATATGGCCATCTTCGCCCATACTCAAAATCACGATATCGAAATTGAGCGGTGATTTCTTACCCGCAAACTCTTCCTGCAGAGTTGAATCTAAATCTAATTGAAGGGCGGTTCTGGATTCTTCTAAGCTCGCGGAGAGTGTTGTTGCTGAATCTTGGATTGAACTTGGCGCGAGAGCGCGATGAAAAATTATGAATTCTGATGCTTGCTTAAAACCTGCGATCAACGCCGTATCTGTTCGATCGGAGTTATC
>CAILWW010000047.1 GCA_903838035.1 uncultured Actinomycetes bacterium
CGGGCTAGATGCCGGAAAGCGACTTCCGAAAGAGGACGGCATCCAACGCTTCAAAGGCCTGGGCGAAATGCCAGCTAAAGAGTTGTGGGATACCACCATGGATCCTGCCCACCGCGTTCTGATAAAAGTGACGTTGGATGATGCCGCAGCAGCCGATGATCTCTTCTCAGTACTCATGGGCGAAGATGTAGAACTTCGCCGTAACTTCATTCAGCGTAACGCTAAAGACGTTCGCTTCTTGGATATCTAATGGCTGACGAAAAAGATCCACGCACCGAAAAAGGCGGCGACCGTTACCAAGAAGGTATGGAGATGGATCGCATTGAGACCGTCGACCTACAAGTCGAAATGGCTCGTTCATATCTTGATTATGCAATGTCGGTCATTGTTGGTCGCGCGCTTCCTGATATTCGCGATGGATTAAAACCCGTTCATCGTCGTGTTCTTTATGCAATGTTTGATGCGGGCTATCGTCCTGAAAAAGGTTATTACAAATCTTCACGCATCGTCGGTGATGTCATGGGCAATTACCACCCACACGGCGACACCGCCATTTACGATGCTGTAGTTCGTCTCGCACAATTCTGGTCGCTTCGCTATCCACTTATCGATGGAAATGGAAACTTCGGATCTCCAGGAAACGATCCAGCCGCTGCGATGCGTTACACCGAAGCCCGTCTTGCACCTCTCGCAATGGAGATGATGCGCGACATCGATGAAGACACTGTTGATTTCATTCCAAATTACGATGGTCGCTCGCAAGAACCAACCGTTCTACCAAGCCGCTTCCCTAACCTGCTCGTAAATGGTTCCGCGGGAATCGCAGTGGGAATGGCCACCAATATTCCACCACACAATCTTGGTGAGGTTGTGGAAGGAGTTATCTGGTCACTTGAACATCCAGATGCGCAACCCCAAGAGCTTCTTGAAAAACTTCTCACCATCATTAAAGGCCCAGATTTCCCAACCAAGGCGCTCATTGTTGGTCGCCAAGGAATTGAGGATGCTTATCGCACCGGCCGCGGCTCCATCATTATGCGATCGGTCGTGGAGATTGAAGAGATCAACAAGCGCACCTGCTTAGTGGTCACCGAGCTTCCGTACCAAGTTAACCCCGATAACCTCGCACTCAAAATCGCCGAACTAGTTAAAGATGGACGCATCAAAGGAATCGCTGATGTACGCGATGAAGGTAACGAACGTCTTGGCCAACGCCTAGTCATCGTTCTTCGTAACGATGCCATCCCAAAGGTTGTTCTTAATAACTTGTACAAGCACACCCAACTTCAAGATTCCTTCGGCGCAAATATGTTGGCGTTGGTCGATGGCGTGCCACGCACACTTCGCATCGATGAATTCATCAAGTACTACATCGATCACCAAATTGAAGTCATTGTTCGTCGTACCAAGTACCGCTTGGCTGAACGTGAGAAGCGCGCTCATATCCTTCGCGGTTATCTCAAAGCCCTAGACGCACTTGATGCAGTCATTGCTTTAATCCGCGCCTCTGCTTCATCTGAAGAGGCTCGTAATGGCCTTATGAAGTTGCTTGATGTTGATGAAATTCAAGCTAATGCGATTTTGGATATGCAACTTCGTCGTATCGCCGCCCTCGAGCGTCAGAAGATCAACGATGAATACAACGAACTCATGGCAGATATCGTCTATCTCAACGAGATTCTCGCCTCAGAATCTAAGCAACGCGAGATTATTAAAGTCGAACTCGCAGAACTCTCTGAAAAGCACTCCAATGAGCGCCGTACTCAAATTATCGCTGGCGACTCCGATCTCTCAGTTGAAGATTTAATTCCAGAGCAAGATGTCGTCGTCACAATCACCAAGACCGGTTATTCCAAGCGCACCAAGGCTGATCTTTATCGATCACAACGTCGTGGTGGCAAGGGCGTAAAGGGTGCATCCCTTAAGCAAGATGACCTTGTCGAACATTTCTTTGTGGCATCCACTCATGATTGGCTGCTCTTCTTTACCAACAAAGGCCGCGTCTATCGCGCGAAGGTCCACGAACTTCCTGATGCTGGTCGAGATGCGCGCGGACAACATGTTGCCAACCTCCTTGCATTTAAGCCGGACGAATCCATTGCCCAAGTAATTGCAATCTCGGATTACAAGTCGCATCCATATTTAGTTATTGCAACTCGTGGTGGAATCGTGAAGAAGTCTCCACTTGTTGAATATGACTCCCCTCGTACTGGTGGATTAATTGCTATTAATCTCAAAGAGAACGACGAAGTTGTATCAGCCGCGCTCGTCTCTGAAAAAGATGAAATTCTTCTGGTCTCTCGTAAAGGAATGTCACTGCGCTTCCACGCATCAGAAGAATCCATTCGCTCCATGGGTCGTTCCACATCTGGAGTTATCGGAATGAAATTCCGTGGCGATGATCAACTTCTCACGATGGCTGCTATTAACGAAGGCGATGCTGCAAAGTTTGTCTTTACAGCCACCGATGGCGGATATGCCAAGCGCACACCGCTTGAGGAATATCGTCCACAAGGTCGTGGTGGTATCGGTGTGAAGGCGGCAAAGATTGATGAAGATTCTCGCGGCGTACTCGTCGGTGCAATGATTGTTGAAGAAGAAGATGAAATCCTGGCCATCACATCTGGCGGAACAGTAATGCGCACGGCCTGCTCTGAGGTTCGCGAAACCAGTCGTGACACCCTCGGTGTTCGCCTAGTAAATCTTGATGAGGGGATCTCGGTCGTCTCAATAACCCAAGTAAAAGATGAGGTTTCAGAGCCTGTCCCACAGGCCTAACGACTGATTTTGGGGTGGCCTATTTCTCGGGTAACCTTCGACTTCCGCTTAAATGCGGGCCTATAGCTCAGCCTGGTTAGAGCGCTTCCCTGATAAGGAAGAGGTCGGTGGTTCGAGTCCACCTAGGCCCACTGAACCATCCAAGGATTTATCCAAAAATGAATTCTTAGATAAGGTTTGCCAGCAAGCCCGATAACTCGGGGACCTAGCTCAATTGGTAGAGCACCGCCTTTGCAAGGCGGGGGTTAGGGGTTCGATTCCCCTGGTCTCCACTTAGTACTTCACTTAATCCCAACATAAAAAAATCGAGAGGCAACTCATGTCATCTGCAGTCCTTCACACAAACCTTGGTGATATCACCATCGAACTCTTTCCAAATCATGCGCCAAAGACCGTTGCCAACTTCACTGAACTTGCAACCGGTAAGCGCGAGTGGGTAGATCCACGCACAGGTGAGAAGAGCACCGCCAATCTTTACGATGGCACCGTCTTCCACCGCGTCATCGATGGCTTCATGATTCAAGGTGGCGATCCACTCGGAACCGGAACCGGCGGACCGGGATATCGCTTCGCTGATGAATTCCATGGCGAGCTCGTCTTTGATCGTCCATACCTACTTGCTATGGCTAACTCTGGCCCTGGCACAAATGGTTCACAATTCTTCATTACTGTTACGCCAACAACTTGGCTCAACCGCAAGCACACAATCTTTGGCGAAGTAAAAGATGCAGATTCACAGAAGGTTGTCGATGCAATTGCCACAACTAAAACTGGTGCCGGCGATCGCCCAATCCAAGCTGTTGTCATTAACTCTGTAACCGTCACAGAATAAAAGTTTGATGCAGGCAAAGCGCTCGCTGACCAACACCCTCATCGGTGTAATCACGGGCGCTTTTCTTATTGCCCAATACTTTCCAAACCTCACCAACCCACCTGTTCAGGAATATCTCTTCCTCATTAACAAAGCAATCCTTAGTGATGGCCAAGTCCATGGCGTCGGTGCGGGCGAATGGTGGCGACTTCTCACGGTTGTACTCACACACGCTGGTTGGTTACACCTTGGCTCAAATATGTTGGCGCTCTGGTCGGTGGGCAATCCACTCGAAGCTTTTTATGGCAAAGCTAAATATGCCCTTATTTTTCTCATTTCATTAATCGCAGCATCACTTCTTTCTAACTACTTCAACCCCGCCAATGTTCCAGCAGTTGGCGCATCAGGAGCCATCTTTGGTCTTTTCGGCGCCATGCTCGTAACAGGTCGCCGCATGGGAGTGAACTACCAGAATATTGCAGGCATCATCGTTGTTAACCTCATCATTACTTTCACTGTGCCAGGAATTGATTGGCACGCACATGTAGGCGGGTTAATTGGTGGCGCTGTAGTTGGTTACTTCTTAACGTTCTCCAAGAGAACTTGAGCAACGTCTAGTACCTCAACGCTTGATTCCCGAGCGTTCATTCCATCGCTCACCATCACGCGACAGAATGGGCAAGCAACCGCGACTTGTTCGGCGCCAGTAGCGATTGCCTCATCCACACGATTGAGATTAATCCTCGTTCCCAGTGTCTCTTCCATCCACATGCGACCGCCACCAGCACCACAACAAAATGATCGCTCTTGGTTACGAGGCATCTCCGTAACCGTTGCACCGGTTGACTCAAGAAGTTCGCGAGGTGGTTGGTAAATCTGATTATGTCGTCCTAGGTAACAAGGGTCGTGGTAGGTAAGCGTCTTATCTGCTTTGTGAGGGCTGGTCTTTAGTTTGCCCTCTTTAATTAAAGTATTGAGCAATTGCGTGTGGTGCACCATCTGCAATTCAAAACCTTGTTGCTTATAGTCGCGACCAATAGTGGTGAAACAATGAGGGCAAGTAACCACAACCTTCTTCACTCCACGGGAACCAAAGGTCTCCTGCAGCGTCTCGATATTTTCACGAGAGAGAACTTGATATAAGAATTCATTGCCCGCGCGCCGAGCCGGATCTCCAGTGCACGTCTCGCGTTTTCCTAAGACACCAAACTTCGCACCCGACATATATAAAAGCTCTGCCATAGCTTTTGTCGTCTTCTTTGCCCGCTCTTCGTAAGCGCCAGCACAACCGACCCAGAACAAATACTCCACATCTTCCGGAATCTCTGAATCAATAACAGTGATAGGGAAATCGCATTCGGCGATCCAACCATCTCTATCGGTGCGATTTGCTCCCCATGGATTACCCGCCTTTTCCAGGTTTCTAAAAGTGCCAGCAAGCTCTGATGGAAATTCCGATTCCACCAGCACTTGAAAACGGCGCATATTAACAATGTGGTCTACATGTTCAATATCGACCGGGCACTCATTGACGCACGCTCCACAAGTCGTACAGGACCATAAAATCTCTTTCGAAATAACATCCCCAACGATTGGCTTATCGTCCTGCACTTTTAAGAGAGCATGGTCGCGCATCGCCATAATCAATAACTTTGGTGAGAGTGGCTTATCTGTATGCCAAGCCGGACATTGAGATTGGCAGCGACCGCACTCGGTGCAGCTGGCCATATCTAGCAAGCCCTTCCAAGAAATATCCGCGGCTTTACCGATACCAAATACATCATCCTCAGATGGATCTTCGAAGTTAATTGGCTTTCCATGCGAGAGCATCTCTGGCAGTGGGCCAAGGGCCGGTTCCTTATTTGGATTTCGCTGGAAGTAAATATTGAATGGCGCCAGGAATCTGTGCCAAGCAACTCCCATTGTTAGATTTGTCGCGATAACAATGAACCACGCCATTGAAACCAAAACCTTAACCGTGGCGATAATTTGAATAGCACGATCATGATTACCTGCAGAATGTTCTAAATGATCGAGTGAGATAACACAGAAAACAATCGCAAGAATTGTTGCCTCAACGTAATACGCCTTCAAGTTTCCCGATCCAAAGAACCTAGACTTACGACCCTTACGAAAGATCTTGGTAAATTGTCGAATCGCTATCAACGTCACAATTCCAAAGCCGGTCGCCCAAGTAACTACAAGTACAAAGTATCGATAGGGCGCGAAGCTTCCGAGTGACAAGAAATCAAAACTTGGACTCACCACCTGTCCCATCGCGCGAATCAAAGTTCCCAGCAGCGCAACAAAGCCCACCATTACAAACCAGTGCGCAATTCCTGAACCAGTAAATTTGAGCATCTTGGTATGTGACAAAATTTCGTGCACC
>CAILWW010000048.1 GCA_903838035.1 uncultured Actinomycetes bacterium
CAAGCAAAGCGGTTCGTATTCAAGGTGCATATGTCTCAGAACGCGAGACCGAAGCAATTGTTAATCATGTAAAAGCCCAACGCCAACCTGTATTTAAAATCGATCTCAATGCACCAGTAAAAGCCAGCGTCATTGAAGATGATATTGGCGATGATTTAGATCTGCTCTTGCAAGCTGTGCAGCTAGTTGTAGGAACCCAATTTGGTTCCACATCTATGTTGCAACGAAAACTTCGCGTTGGTTTTGCTAAAGCAGGGCGCTTGATGGATTTAATGGAGAGTCGTGGAATTGTTGGACCATCCGAAGGCTCCAAGGCCCGGGAAGTGTTGATTACGGCTGAGCAGATGCCTGATGTCCTGGAGTCGCTGCAAGGCAATCTCTAGCCAATTCGCTAGACCGAAATTCTTGTAATTCAGCGTTGTGCTGACCGCCAATGGGTGGTCTTTAAGGGTGAGTTAAGCGTACGTTCATCTCGCGGGCTTGTTACACCTTCGGAGCCTGCCGTAAACTTAGGGCTTCTTGCAGGATTGCAGGTACTCAAAAATTCCCATTTGAGATGTAAAGAGGCCCTATCAAGTGAATGAACAAGTATCAGTCGGAGCGCAACTTCGCGCTGCTCGCGATGCCGCTCGTTACTCTATTGAGGATATCGCCGACCGAACTTATATCCGTCCCTCAGTGATTAAAGATTTAGAGAGCGACAAGTTCGATTCTGCTGGCGGCCTGGCTTATGCGCGCGGACATGTTCGCACAATTGCAAAGATGCTCAACTTGGATGTTGACGCTATTACTTCGGATTTTGAAACACTAACAAATGTGCAAGAGCGTCCCATGATTGATCTGCTTACCGAAAATAAGGCGGCGCACGAAAAAGGCGAACTCCCAAAGATTTCTTATAAGGCGATGTCAGCTCTCGCTGCCGCAGTAGTCGCACTGCTTATTCTTGTTCCTACCATTTCATCGCTCTTTCACGGAGGTGCGAAAAAAGTTGTTGTCGCAGCAAAGCCATCTACGACTTCTCCAGTTGTGGGAAACAATGGCGTTGCCACAGTTGCCACTAATCCAACTGATGTAACAATCGTTGTTACTGGTGTTTCCGGCTCTTCTTGGGTGGGTGTAACAGATAGCGCAGGTGCCCAGGTATATAGCGGAAGAGTTTCGGTCGGCACTAGCCAAACTTTTACAAATTCTCAACCACTAAATATTGTCATTGGAAATGCTGGCGCTGTTGATCTAGTGGTAAATGGCAAAGATTTAGGTACCCCGGGCGCAATTGGAGAGGTAGTTCACCTTCAATTCGCCCCTGGCACCAGTTCGCAAGGGTAAATCAGACTTCGTTCGGTAGCATGGTGCCAATGAGCACAGTTGCAAGTAATACCTCGGTTGAAAATCGCACCGTCGCTCTCGTCACTCTTGGATGTGCTCGAAACGATGTTGACTCGGAAGAGCTTGCTGGCCGCCTTGCCGCTGATGGTTGGACTCTGGTCGATGATCCCGTTCTCGCCCAAGTTGCAGTTATAAATACCTGCGGATTTATTGAGAGCGCCAAGAAGGATTCGGTGGATGCGCTACTTGAAGCCCACTCGCTCAAGACAAATGGTGTAACGCAAGCAGTTGTCGCCGTTGGCTGTATGGCCGAAAGATATGGAAACGAACTTGCTTCCGCCCTGCCAGAAGCTGATGCAATTCTTGGCTTTGATGATTACCAAGATATCTCCAAGCGATTGGGAACAATTCTTGCCGGCGGCTCCATCCAGGCTCACACTCCCCAAGATCGACGTACCTTGCTTCCGATTGCACCATCAGAACGCGCTGAAGCGCGCGCGAGCGATCGGATCGAACGTCCATCGCCTTTAGGGCAGGGTCTGCGCGTTATGCGCAAGCGGTTGGATAACGCACCTGTTGCCTCGCTCAAGATAGCCTCCGGCTGCGATCGTCGCTGCTCATTCTGTGCCATTCCTATCTTCCGCGGCTCCTTTATCTCTCGCCGCCCCACCGAAATTCTTGAGGAGGCCAAGTGGCTAGTCGATCAAGGGGTCTCGGAAATATTCCTCGTTAGTGAGAACACGACTTCCTATGGAAAAGACTTTGGCGATCTCAAAGTATTAGAGAAGATGTTGCCAGAACTATCAGCCATTGATGGGATTGAACGGATTCGCCTCTCTTATCTTCAACCAGCAGAGATGCGTCCCTCTCTCCTTCAAGCAATGGTGAGCGTTCCTAAGGTCTTGCCTTATTTTGATCTCTCTTTCCAGCATGCCTCCGGAACGGTCCTACGTCGGATGCGTCGCTTTGGAGATTCGGAGAAGTTCCTCCACCTCATCGATCAAATTCGCGCCCTTTCACCAGAGGCGGGTATTCGATCTAATGTAATTGTGGGATTCCCTGGTGAGAGCGAAGCTGAATTCGCCGAGCTAGTTGATTTCATCTCCAAAGCTCGGATGGATGCAGTCGGAGTCTTTGGCTATTCCGATGAAGATCAGACCGAGGCTTTAACTCTTGAAAATAAAGTTTCAGAGGAGGTAATTCGCGCTCGCGTAGAACACCTTTCATCCCTGGTGGATGAACTTCTCAATCAGCGCGCAGAAGAGCGCATTGGCGAGTCGGTTCGAGTTTTAATCGAGGATGCAGAGCTGCAAGAAGGACGGGCCGAACATCAAGGTCCGGAAGTTGATGGTTCCACCTTTATCTCATTTACTCCTGGCCGCGCCCAATTTAAAGTAGGAGAGTATGTCGATGCCGTCGTTACCGGAACCGATGGTGCGGATTTGATTGCACAGGCAATCTGATGAAAGTTCTCAACCTGCCAAATTCGTTAACGATTCTACGAATCCTCGCGCTGCCGTTCTGTGCGTACGCCCTCTTTAAAGATGGTGGCCATACAAACAGTTGGCAGATTCTGGCATGGTGTGGCTTCTTTCTAGTTGGCCTCACCGATTTCTTCGATGGCCGCCTGGCCCGGTCTCGCAAAGAGATAACCGCTTTTGGAACATTCCTTGATCCAGTCGCGGATAAGGCTGCGATCGGCACAGCAATGATTGGTCTCTCCATCCAAGGCCGGCTCTGGTGGTGGGTCACCATCGTTATCCTGGCCAGAGAAATTGGTGTCACGGTTCTACGTCTTGCGGTAATTCGGGGCGGAGTAATTCCCGCAAGTAAAGGCGGAAAACTCAAGACGATGTGTCAGGGCTTTGGTATTGGTTTCTATATTTTGCCCCTACCGTCTTGGGCGCAGATTCCACGCGATCTCTTCATGGCATTTACGATTGGCATAACGCTCACAACGGGATTTGATTACTTTGCAAAGGTCCTGCGAAAGGGCTCGCATCAATGAAAAGTACCGAGGTTATTGCTAAAGAGTTAGTCCGCACCCTTAAGAAGAAGGGGCTGACAATTGCTACTGCCGAATCCATCACAGCCGGTGGATTAGCAGCAGCAATCACGGAGATATCTGGCTCATCAGCAGTTTTTCTCGGTGGGACGATTGCCTACAGCGATGCCATCAAGACCAAAATTCTCGGCGTTCCAAAGCGACTGATAACAAAACACTCCGCCGTTTCGGAAGAGGTGGCCCTGGCGATGGCCACGGCAGTCCGCGCCGAATTTAAGAGCGACTTTGCAATATCAACTACTGGCGTAGCCGGACCCGGCAAGGCATATGGCAAAAAGGCCGGCACAGTCTGGATTGCAATCGTCTCCAAATCGACCCAACAAGCTATTGCGCTGGATATTTCGGGAGATCGGGCGACCGTTCGCCACGCAACTATTGAGAGCGCATTAGCCGCATTTTCGCGTATTCTTAGCGCGTGACCTTACTTCGCACCCATATCGGTAGCACCCTTCGCAGCGCTCGCGTTGCCCAAGGGCGCACCCTTCGCGATGTAGCAAAGGCAGCTCGAGTCTCATTGGGTTACCTCTCCGAGGTAGAGCGCGGACAGAAAGAAGCTTCCTCCGAACTTCTCAATGCCATGTGCCAAGCTCTTGATCTCTCGCTTTCTACTGTTCTCAGCGAAGTTGCTACACAAATTCTCGTTGCCGAGACGCCAATCTTTAGCGTTGTCGAGAGCGCGCTTACTAGCGAAGAGATTAATTCCGGAGTGGCAGCCGCTTAGTCTGCCGGAAGGCATGAGTTATGCCAGCGACTAAATACGCCCGACAAATGGCCACTCAACAGCGTTCCCGAGTTGCAATTCTCGCTGGCGCAAAGAAAGTAATCGCAGAATCCGGCAACTACGAATCTAATATGTTAGATATTGCCGCGCGCGCTCAAGTCTCGAGAGCTACGGTTTATAACCACTTTGCCGATAAAGAAGAGATGATGGCGGCGCTTCTAGAATCAGAGATTGAGCGACTTTATCAATTGGCAGTAAGTGCCGCCAACGTTGAGGCTGCGCTATTCGTGCTCTCTCGTGAAATCAGCACAGATCCAGCACTGGCAACCATGGTTCAAACCGATCCCACAGATATTACAAAATTTGTCACCGTTGGAATTCATCCCATGTGGAGCAAGGTGGCTCAAGGGCTCAATGAGATTTTTGGAGCCAGCGCAGCGCCGATGATCCTTCGCTGGTTACTAGGACAAGTTGCATCACCCTTATCTGAATCTGAATCTCGGGAACAAGCAGGGATGCTCGCCCGCGCAATTAACTCTGACGCCAGCAAATAATGCGCATCACCGAACTTCGCTCGCGGATGAGCGATTACTTCTCTGATTCAGATACCTATGCCCGCGATATCGTCCATGCCGAACTTGGGGGAGTCACCGTCAACCAAGCGCTCGAGCGAGGCGATGAAGCAGGCGATATTTGGAAGGCAGTTGTTGCCCACAATCCGGAGATGCCTGCGAAATTCCGGTAAAGATGATCTTTTTGATGTTAATTATTGTGAAAAATAAACATTTAGTTGTTGTTTTTTGTTAATTCTAGGTCTAACCTCATGCCATGAGTGCAGATCTGCGCAGGGCCTCGATTCTTGGGCGCCTTAATTCGGCCGGACAAGCATCCATAACCGAATTGGCGGAAGAGTTTGGCCTTTCGGAAATGACCATCCGCCGCGACCTAGAAGCTTTGGAGTTCGAGGGACATGCGCGTCGAGTTCGTGGCGGGGCCATCGCATCACAAAGTCGCTCATACGAGCCACCCATCATTCTGCGCGGCGAACATGAGCACAGCGCAAAGGCTCGAATCGGAAGGGCTGCCGCCCAACTCCTTGCCGAAGGTGAGACCGCAATAATCGATGTGGGAACGACCACGTTAGAGATGGCAAAAGCCATAGATCCCAAATTAGCCCTAACAGTGATTACTAGTTCGCTCTTAATTGCAACCGAACTCTCTTCAAAACCACAACTTCGGGCGATTGTTACAGGCGGTGTGGTCCGCAAAGGAGAGCTCAGTTTAATTGGCGCGCGGGCAGAGAACTCGTTTGCCGATCTCAATTGTGACACTGTCTTTCTTGGCGTGGCCGGAATCTCTGTCGGCAAAGGTCTGACCGAATATAACTTGGAAGACACCCGCGTCAAGCAAGAAGCTATTAAAGCTGCAAGTCGCGTCATCGTTCTTGCCGATGCTACAAAAATTGGAAAAGTTGCCTTTGCAAATGTTGCCGCTCTGAAGGAAGTCGATGTACTCGTAACCAACGCTTCACCAGCAGATAAAGAAATCAAGAAAATGAAAGAGCTCGGCATAGATGTTATCCATGTAGAACCCATTGCCAAGGAAGGTAAATGATGTCCCGTTTTAACTCTATTTTTCCAGCCGCTAAATTTCCAGTGGGCAAGAAACCGCTGATCGCGATGGCACATGTGCCGCCTCTGCCTGGCACTCCACTTTTCGATGCCGCAAAGGGAGTTCAGGGTCTGATTGATCATGTTAAACGGGACACTGAAGAGCTCCTAAAAGCCGGCTTTGACGCAATTCTTTTTTGCAATGAAGGCGATCGCCCGTACCAATTGAATGCCGGCCTGGAAGCCTCTGCCGTTATGACTCGCGTAGTAACCGAATGCAAGCCAACCGATATTCCATTCGGCGTCGATTTTCTTTGGGATGAACAATGTGCGATGGCCATCGCCATTGGTTCCAGTGCATACTTCATGCGAGAAGTAATCACAGGAACGTGGGAGTCTGATATGGGACTCTGGCAGCCTGATGCCGCTAAGTTGCTTCGTAATCGTCGCGCGTTTGGTCGAGATGATTTAGCAATCTTCGCAAACATCACTCCAGAATTTGCATCGAGCATCGGCCAGCGAACGCCAGCGCAGATGGCAAAATCAACAGTCGTCTCCAGCTTACCTGACGTCATTTTGGTCTCCGGACCTATGGCTGGTAGCGAACCAGATGTTAAGACAGTTGCCGAGGTTCGCGAAGTTGTAGCGAAAGATATTCCGGTTCTCTTAAATACCGGAGCCAAATCAACAACCATCAAAGAGTTCTTTAAATATGCCGATGGCTGCATCGTCGGTAGTGATTTAAAGCGCGATGGATATACCTGGAATGAAGTAGATCCTGAGCGCGCCAAGCGGTTTATTGATGCCGCGAGAAGTGCATAGGCAAGAATTCCATGACTACATCCCTCATCCTCGGAGTTGACATTGGCTCTTCGGGGTTGAAGGCCGTCCTATTAGATGTTGAAAAGGGAATAGTCGCAGTTTCTGGCCAGGCTTTAGATTTGTATAGCGATCACACGGGATGGGCAGAGGCGGATACTGAGCAGTGGTGGAGCGCTCTCTGCACGGTAGTTCCAGATTTGATTCGCCAAGCCAAGTGTTCTGCCGCTGAAATTCGAGCTGTAGCCGTATCCGGAATGGTTCCTGCCGTAGTTATCGCCGATGCAAATGGAAAAGCACTTCGCCGAGCCATGCTTCAAAATGACGCCCGTGCAACGGCAGAGATTAAGGAACTTTCAGTAAAGCTTGAAGGAGTAGATTTACTTACTTTGACTGGCTCGCAGCTCACGCAACAATCGGTTGCTCCTACGGCGCTCTGGATTGCAAAAAATGAGAGCGCGAACTGGACCGCGACCAAGATGATTTTTGGCTCTTATGACTGGATGGCAGCTCGACTTGGTGCAACGCCACATGTTGAATTGAATTGGGCAATTGAAAGTGGTTTGTATGGATTTGATAGAAGCCCAATTGAAAAAGTGATAAATGCAACCGAGATCTCATGGCCACCACTCTTACAAGTACAGCAGCCAGGTTCATTAGTTGGCAAAGTCTCAATTCAAGCTGCCGCAGATACCGGTTTACATTTAGGCACAGAAATATATGTCGGCGGAGCAGATCATGTTCTCTCGGCGTATGGTGCGGGACTTGTGAATAATGGCGATTGTCTCGTGAAGCTTGGTGGCGCAGGAGATATTTTGGCTGTCAGCGATGAATTCTTCATTGATAAGCGTTTATATTTAGATGCACATCCGATTGCGGGAAAATGGCTTCCCAATGGATGTATGGCAACGAGTGGTTCGCTCCTTCGTTGGGAACAGCATCTACTTGGAGATATTGAACTTAGCACTCTTGATGTAGAAGCATCCGAGAGTCAACCAGGAGCTTTATTAACGCTTCCATATTTCTTGGGTGAAAAATCACCATTGCACGACCCTGATCTTCGAGGAGTAATTGCTGGTCTTCACCTAGGCACAACACGCGGGGATATACATCGCTCATTTCTTGAGGCAATCGCTTACGGTTTTAAGCAGCACTTCCAAGTATTTGAAGAGGGAGGGTTGACGATTAACAATCCCAGAGTGACAAATGGTGGTTCTAAGTCCAGATTATGGCGAGAGATTCTGGCAGATGTATTAGGGCGCGATCTCACCTCAATCATTAAACATCCAGGCGCATCGTTTGGCGCTGCTGTGTGTGCTGGAATCGGAAGTGGCGCCATTGCCGATTGGTCCTATGTGAAAGGCGCTTTGGAGCAAGGCGAGGTTATCTCGCCCAACCCCAATAATCGTGAGCGATATCTGGATCGATATGAAGCGTTTATCGAACTACAAGGCAGCACCCGGGAAATTTCCCACAAATTAGCGAGAGTGAATTAGGGAGAAACATGTCTGAAACAACGAAACCTGTTGCTGTAATAACGGGAGGTGGTTCAGGAATTGGAGCTGAAATAGCACGTGAGCTAGGTACGCGTGGCTACCTAGTGATGGTCACGGATATCAATGGCGAGGCAGCGGCGAAAATTGCAGCAGAAATTCCAGATGCACATGCAACCTCATTAGATGTGACCAATCCAGAAGCATGTACTGCACTTGTTAACAAAGTAGTTGAAAATTTTGGACGCATAGATGTCTGGGTTTCGAACGCCGGAATTTCTAAGATGCAGAAATTTATTGATATTTCACCCGAAGACCTTCGTCGAACTTTCGAGGTAAACACATACGGAATCTTCTTCGCTGGACAAGCAGCAGCACGTGCCATGATTGAACTCGGTATTAAAGGTCGCATCATCAACACAGCTTCAATGGCGGCAAAGCAAGGCCGCGTTCCATTCTTGGCGGATTACGTAGCGAGTAAATTCGCTGTCTTGGGTCTTACTCAATCTATGGCCTTCGAACTTGCGCCACATGGAATCCTGGTCAATTGTGTCTGCCCCGGCTTTGTGGCCACACCGATGCAAGATCGTGAACTTGCATGGGAGGCCAAACTTCGCGGGAGCGACCCAGAAAGCGTTAAGAAGCTCTGGATAAATGACACGCCTCTTGCCAGACTTGAGACCCCCGAAGATGTGGCACGTGTTGTCGCTTTCTTGGCGGGTAGCGACTCTAGCTTTATTACCGGAGAAGCCATCTCTGTTAATGGTGGTGCTTACATGGATTGAAAAATCGTATATCTCGCAAAACTAAATATCGATGCACTTCCCTAAGTTACGGAGAAAATCCACTACAACTTAAAAGTCAATAATTTCTACTCAACAACAACGAAGTATGAGGAGTACAAATGCCGTTAAATGACAATCAAGATATTCAAGAAAACAAGGCGTTAAGCGCCTTTGGTTATAAAGAAGAACTACAGCGCACTATGGGAGGTTTCTCATCCTTCGCGCTGGCTTTCTCAATGATCAGTGTGACTACGACTGTCTTCACCCTTTTCGCACAACCATTTCAAACAATAGGTGGAATTGCGATATGGCTCTGGCTCCCAGTTATTGCCGGAACACTCTTGCTGGCATCAGTGTATGGCCACCTTGCAGTGCGCCTTCCTATTACGGGATATGCGTATCACTGGGCATCTCGACTTGCTAACCCAACTTTTGGTTGGTTTACCGGATGGAATGCGCTCTTATGCCAGTTCGTCGGATCTGCAGGTATCGCAGTAGCACTTGCATCGGTCTTTGCTCCTGATTTCTGGCATAACCCAACCCATGCAAACATTATTCTGCTAGCTGGTATTGGTATTGCATTCGCTGTAATCGTTAATATCATTTCCATTAAGCTCACCGCACGTATCAATAACGGTGGCGCTGGGGTAGAACTTGTGGGAACAATTGGTCTCACTGCACTCTTAGGAATCGGAATCGCCTTCTTCGCTCATAAGCAAGGTGCGAGCATTCTCTTCCAGCATGGATCATCAACCGGTGGCAAAATCAATATCACAGCTATTGCCACAGCGCTCTTACTTCCTATCTGGACCATTGCGGGCTGGGAAGGATCGGCCGACTTAGCGGAAGAGACTCATGATCCACGCAAGGTTGCACCACAAGCAATGAAGCGTTCGGTCATCGTTTCTGGACTTGCTGGACTTGGAGTCTTTGCCATCTTCGCTATGGCAATTCCGGGCAAGATTGGCGACACCGTTAACTCAACCTCATCTAACCCAATGATTGCTATTTTCAAAGCACACTTTGGGCAAGCAGGAGGATTTATTCTGCAGGTAGTTTGCTTCGTCTCAATGTTCTCGTGTTTGCTTGCAAATATCACTGTTGCAACTCGTACCTGCTATTCATTGTCTCGCGACAACATGCTTCCATTCTCAGGTCTCTTCTCTAAGGTGAACCCTAAGACGAAGACACCAATCCCAGCAGTTATTCTTGTTGGAGCATTCGCACTTGGCGTCATGTTCTTATCATCTGGAATTGCCGCTGAAGTTTTGGGAATTGTTAGCGTCGTTCTTTACATCACGTATGGATCAGTTCTTATTGCAACCGTTGTTGGTTCTCGTAAGAATCGAATTCCTGATGCGCCAGCTGAGTACTACAACATGGGTAAGAGCCTTGTTCCCTGGAGCATCGTTGGCATCATTTGGGCAATCATTGTTGTTCTCTGCATGACGCTTCCTGCCGGAAGTCATGTGGTCGCCAAGATGACGATCTACTTTGAGCTCGCCGCCGCGGTCTGGTACTTCGCCGTCCTTCGTGGTCGCTTGAAGAAGGGTACGGCTGGTCCATTCAGGACTAATCGCTAGTACACCTTTCGCACAATCCCGAGCCCCGTGGTCACTCTCTCCTGATGGAGGGGCCGCGGGGCTCCGGCGTGTCCGCCCCCCTTAATGGCTATTCGAACAGGTGTTCGGTACTATTACCCCAATCCGAGCGTGAGTTCGGGTTATACCCAGCCTGAGCGGTTCCACAGTTCCGCGAGAGTCCGCCTCCCGCCGTCAGTGGCATTCCGTACCTTCAGGGCCAGAAGACGATGCACGATGAAAGGTGTACACGATGGCTTCAGATAAATCTGATAAGCAATCCGAGAAGTTAAGCAATGACCGTACAAAAGCCCTAGATACAGCCCTAGCCCAAATCGAGCGTCAATTCGGCAAGGGATCGGTAATGAAGATGGGAGATCGCGGACCAGTCGTTCAGGAAGTTATTCCTACCGGCTCTATCGCACTCGACATCGCACTTGGAATTGGCGGGCTCCCACGAGGCCGCATCGTAGAAATTTATGGACCTGAATCTTCAGGTAAGACAACTGTCGCGCTTCACGCAATTGCCAACGCCCAACGCGCTGGCGGCATCGCAGCATTTATCGATGCAGAGCATGCACTCGATCCAGAGTATGCACGCAAGCTCGGTGTTGATATCGACGCACTCCTTGTCTCACAACCAGATACTGGCGAGCAAGCGCTCGAGATCATGGATATGTTGGTTCGCTCCGGCGCAATCGATGTCATCGTGGTTGACTCGGTTGCAGCACTTACTCCTCGCGCCGAAATCGAAGGCGAGATGGGTGATTCACATATGGGCCTCCAAGCTCGTTTGATGTCACAAGCGCTTCGTAAAATCACTGGTGCGCTTCACAACTCCAACACCACTGCCATCTTCATCAACCAGCTCCGCGAGAAGATTGGTGTCTTCTTTGGAACTCCTGAAACCACCACAGGTGGTAAG
>CAILWW010000049.1 GCA_903838035.1 uncultured Actinomycetes bacterium
AAGTTCCGAGCAGCGCAACAAAGCCCACCATTACAAACCAGTGCGCAATTCCTGAACCAGTAAATTTGAGCATCTTGGTATGTGACAAAATTTCGTGCACCATCCAACGCAGCCGCTTGCCCTTATTTGCATTTCGAGTCGGATCGGCTTGACCGCGTGCAATCCGCTGATAGATCTCCCGCCCCCGAATCGCGACCATTGCGATTGCCACCAGCGAGGTTGAATAGGCCAAGATTCCCAAGAGCAAAGTCATGCTCTTAGGTTAAAGGTTGATTGCCCGCCCAGGCCTTCCGCCTTCATCGCCACGGTAATCCACCGAAAACAAGACCCCCGACCGGGAATAAAGCTGGGGACGGGGGAGTTATACGGATAACTCAACTTGAGCCAGTTCGACTCAATCTTTTGACAAGAGCGGGCTCAAGGTCGAGAATTTGACCGTAGCCGGGCGTTAAATGGGCTTATATAAGAAGGAGAAAGAGATATGGCAAGAGCAGTTGGTATTGACCTAGGAACCACGAATAGCTGCGTATCAGTATTGGACGGCGGAGAACCCTCTGTTATCGCCAATGCCGAAGGCGCACGCACAACCCCCTCAATCGTGGCATTCGCTAAGAACGGGGAGGTGCTCGTCGGCGAGGTAGCCAAGCGTCAGTCTGTTACCAACGTCGATCGCACCATTCGTTCTGTAAAGCGCCACATGGGAACGAATTGGACCCAAGAGATTGATGGCAAGAAGTACACCGCACAAGAAATTTCAGCACGTATCTTGATGAAACTCAAGCGCGATGCCGAAGCATTCTTGGGCGACACTGTTACGGATGCAGTAATCACCGTACCTGCATATTTTAATGACGCACAACGTCAAGCAACTAAAGAGGCTGGCGAAATTGCCGGACTCAATGTTCTTCGTATTGTTAACGAGCCAACCGCTGCCGCACTTGCATATGGTTTGGACAAGGGCGATAAAGAACAAACAATTTTGGTCTTCGACCTCGGTGGTGGAACATTCGACGTTTCACTTCTTGAAATCGGCGACGGTGTTGTAGAAGTTAAGGCAACCAACGGCGATAACCATCTTGGTGGCGATGATTGGGATCAAGCACTCGTTGATTACTTGGTCAAGACATTTGCGGCAAAGAATGGAATTGATCTTGCTAAGGACAAGATGGCTATGCAACGCGTTCGCGAAGCAGCCGAGAAGGCAAAGATTGAACTTTCTCAATCAGCACAAACATCGGTCAATCTTCCTTACATCACAGTAGATGCCGAAAAGAATCCACTATTCATGGACGAGACAATCACTCGTGCCCAGTTTGAAGGACTCACAGCAGATCTCCTCGAGCGCTGCAAGACTCCTTTCCAAGCGGTACTCAAGGATGCTGGAATTCCAATCGCAGATATCGATCACGTTGTACTTGTTGGCGGCTCAACCCGTATGCCAGCAGTTGTAGAACTTGTTCGTTCACTTACTGGCGGAAAAGAACCTAATAAGGGCGTAAACCCTGATGAAGTTGTCGCAGTTGGTGCCGCACTTCAAGCTGGTGTACTCCGCGGTGAAGTAAAGGATGTTCTGCTTCTCGATGTCACGCCTCTCTCACTTGGAATTGAAACCAAGGGTGGAGTTATGACAAAGTTGATCGAGCGCAACACAACCATTCCGACAAAGCGTTCTGAGATCTTCTCAACCGCCGACGATAATCAACCAGGTGTGGCTATTCAGGTCTACCAAGGCGAGCGTGAAATGGCTGCTTATAACAAGCGCCTAGGCACTTTCGAGCTCACTGGTATCGCCCCAGCTCCACGTGGAGTTCCACAAATCGAAGTTACCTTCGATATCGATGCTAACGGAATCGTTCATGTATCTGCCAAGGATCTTGGAACAGGTAAAGAGCAATCCATGACCATCACTGGTGGATCAGCACTATCCAAGGAAGATATCGAGCGCATGATGAAGGATGCCGAAGCTCACGCTGAAGAAGATAAGCAGCGTCGTGAAGAGGCAGATAC
>CAILWW010000050.1 GCA_903838035.1 uncultured Actinomycetes bacterium
AGCACAGTTTCCCTAGCTTCCGATGGAATCTTCAAGAAGATTGCACAAGGAAAGCTAACCGTCGAGCGCGACACAGAGATTGTAAAAATGGAAGCTGGAAAAGTTCATCTTGCTAATGGCAAAGTTCTCGATGCTGACTATGTCATCTGTGGAACCGGCTTCTATCAACATGTTCCCTTCCTTGAAGATAAAGTTATGAAGGCAATCACTGATGAGCGCGGAAACTTCCGTCTCTATCGTCAATTGATTCCACTCGATGTGAAGAATTTGGCATTTAGCGGATACAACTCATCCTTCTTCAGCCAGTTAAACGCTGAAATCGGATCAGTATGGATTGGTGCTCACATTGCTAATGCCGTCAAACTTCCTTCTCGAGCAGAGATGCTGGCTCACGTGGATAAGCGCTTGGCATGGATGGAATGGCGCACAGAGAATAAGCACGCTCGCGGAACCAACATTATTCCGTTCTCTGTACACAATATCGATGAGTTACTTCAGGACTTGGATGCACAGATTCCGGTCTTCACTCGCTTCAACCAGTGGTTGTTGCCAATTAATCCTGCAAGCTACAAGAACGTAAGCAAGAAAGTACGTTCGCGGATTGGTGCGAGAAAGTAAAATCCCTCTAAAAAGCCCCGGCCAATTGGCCGGGGCTTTTTTAGTTTTGCTTACGCTTCGAGAAGCGGAATAGCTGGGACTGCTTGTTCTGGTCCCATCGCCGAGTAACCTCCATCGGCTGCCCAATCAGCACCTGTTACTACTGATGCGCGATCGCTAGCCAAGAATGAAATTACATTAGCAACTTCTTCCGGATCTCCCACGCGACCAGTGAGGTGGAATGGTGCTGCTACGCGATCTGTTTTCTTGCGGTCGCCTTTAGATAACATGTTCATGATTGCCGACCAGGTCCATCCTGGGGATACAGCGTTGACGCGAATTTTATCTGGCGCGTAGTCCATCGCCATATTGCGAGTGAGTTGAACTATTGCTGCCTTACTGACGGGATATGCCCAACGACCAATTTGAGCAACACTGGAAGAGATGCTGGTGAGGTTAATAATAGATCCTCCACCTTGCTTCTTCATGTGGGGGCGAACTGCTTCACCTAATAAAGCAGAACTAGCAACGTTAACGTTGAGAGTGTTCATCCATTGTGCGCGAGTGGTTGCGGCTCCAGCATCATCGTAAGAACAAGCTAAGTTAACGAGCACATCAATTTTGCCAAGTTCCTTCAGGGCCGTTGCAATCACCTTTTCGATATCAGCATCATTGGTGATATCTGCTTGCACAAATGAAGCGCCAACGTTCTTCGCTGCTGCTGCACCGCTTTCGGCGTTGATTTCAACAATCAATACCTTTGCCCCATCAGCGATGAGAACCTTCGCGACGGCCTCGCCAAAGAGGGTGCCGCCACCGGTAATTATTGCGGCCTTACCGGCCAATAAACCTGAACTCATATTTCTCCTTCATGGGTGAATAAGGGTTGACGCTAGAGAGTCTGCACTCATTTACCTGTCCCCCATACGCGTGGGCTATCCAGAGAACGCAAAATAACCAGTAGAAATCATTGACCTCTCCCCTTTCCCCCGCAACTATTGCCTTCATTACATAGGGGGAGGGTTAGAAATGTCGCCAGTAGCCGAACTACTCTCCGCGCATAATCTTTTCCGTACATCAAACCTGGATCAGGCCCGCGATGAAGTGGCTCGAGTCTTCTGCCCTCACGCTCTTACAACAACAAGTGCGGACCAGCAGCTCAACACCGTTCATAACCGCGTGACTCTGGGCGATGTGACACTCAATTATTTGGATTACGGCGCTGAGGTAAAGATTACGCCTGGCGAATTGCAATCATTCTTCTTAGTCCAGATGCCGCTCGCGGGATCAGCTGAAATCTACTCAGGTAAAGAGCATGTGCATTCTGATGTCAATGTCGCATCCATTCCAAATCCGCTTGAAAAACTAGACATGCTCTGGCATAACGACAATCCGCAATTGCTTGTTTATATCAGCCGAACCACTTTGGAAGAGCGCTTAGAAGTTCTAATCGGACGCGAATTGCACTTACCCGTTAAATTCGATTTAGGAATGGACCTTACTACTGCCCAAGCGAGAAGTTGGCGCACGCTCGTGGATACCTTAGTAGCTGACGTGGATCGTGGTGGTTTGACCATGCACACCGGTGTTCGTAATCAATTTCAAGATTTAATCATCTCTGGACTACTTCTCTCCCAACATCATAACTACAGCGAATCAATCGGCACCAAGATTGAACCTGCTGCTCCTCGCTCTGTTCGGTTAGCAATGGCGGCGTGTGAAGAGAACCCTGAAGAACCGTTGACTGTTACTGACATGGCTCGCGTCGCTGGAGTAAGTATCCGTTCACTGCAAGATGGATTTAAGAAATATGTGGGAATGAGTCCCACTGATTATCTGCGAGATATTCGCCTTAATCGCGTGCGCGAAGATCTACTCTCAGAGCGTTCCGTAAATTCTTCAATTTCAGACATTGCCTTTTCGTGGGGCTTTACCCATTTAGGTCGATTTGCCAAGTCCTA
>CAILWW010000051.1 GCA_903838035.1 uncultured Actinomycetes bacterium
GTGTGAGTTCACCCCGAATGAGCAGGAGCCCGGCCGCGCGACCTTTGGTCGATGGCAATACGGTGGCCTCTCCGGAAAAACTCATCCCTAGTTCCAACGGATATTGCTTTGGAGAGATGATTAATACCGGGGTGCGCAATCTTTGGGAATTTATCTGATTTACAGTGGCGAGAAACTCCCAATTCGAAGCTCGTATGCGTGAACCCACCACCTTGGCAGTCGACCAATGCGGATCGGAGATAACAGTTGCTTGAAAGGAGATATCGGTTCGAGTCTTGGATAAATTAGTAATTTCGGAGGCGTGATTACTCGCTATTCGCAAGGAGTATCCGGCCGAGCCAGCTAGTAACCCAATGGCGATGATAACGAGAAGGTTCTTTTTAATAGTTGCAATGAAAATCAAACAGAAAACTAGTAGATAACTAAATGGGGCAGGTATTAATCCAGTGGTTGCGGCACCAATCCAGAGGGTTGAAGCAAAGAGAAGTAAGCGAAAATCTGGCACGAATAGTTAGAGACGAATGTGAGGAAGAATTTCGGAATATTTAGCTTTACCCATTCCAGAGACCTTCTTTAAATCATCTAAGCTGGCAAAGGGCCCTGACTTGGATCGGTAGGCCAATATCCGGGCCGCCATTACTGGCCCAATTCCTGGCAAACTTTCGAGCTGGGCTTGCGTTGCAGAATTGATTCCAATAATCGCAGAACTCGCCTTGCTCTTTGTAGATTTGTGCGCAGTCACGACCGGGGCGGGTGCGCCCACCACAATTTGTTCACCATCAAAGAGCAGGCTGGCCAGATTAATATCGGTAAGGCTCACACCGGAGAGCGCATTGCCTGCCGCCTTAATGGCATCGATTGCGCGCGAACCTTTCGGTAAAGAGTAGACACCGGGCTCTGCCACTTTTCCCGAAACATCTACAACCACAAAGGTGGGAATCGCCATGGCAGCAGCCTTACTGGGAAGCGCGATGGGCGAGATAGTCGGCGATGCTTGTGAAGCCCCTTGCGCTAATGTGAAATAAAGAACTCCTACAGCGAGGAAGAGGCCAGAAATAATCGCAAGGCCGCGTTTATGTTCTGCGGTAAATTCTAAATGCAGGGTTCGATCATCTATCCATTGGCGAAGTTGGCTCATCATGAGCGCAGGATAGAGCTGTGGGCGTGCGAGTTATTTGAGAGTAAGCCGCTTCTGTGGATTAGAGAACGATGTTGACAAGCTTTGGTGCGCGCACAATCACCTTAGTAATTATTGCTCCGGCAATCGCCGCTTTAATTTCTGGGTTCTCCATCGCCAACTTCTCAAGATCACTCTCTGAGATATTTGGATTCACATCAATGCGATCTTTAATCTTTCCATTGACCTGCAAGATCACAGTGACCGCATCCTCTTCCAGTAGCGCTGGATCTATTGCTGGCCAGCCAGCAAGTGCGACCGCCGGCTTGTGGCCAAGGCGCTCCCACATCTCTTCGGCGGTGAATGGAGCTACTAGTGAGAGCGCGATAGCAATCGCTTCGGCAGCTTCTCGAACCGCTGGATCAGATGGACCGCACCCGGAATCGATGGCTTTTCGCGTTGCGTTCACAAGCTCCATCACTCTGGCGATCGCGACATTGAAACGGAAGGTTTCTACGGCAAAGGAGATGTCATTCAAGCTCTTGTGAGTGACTTTGCGAAGTGAGAGATCACCGGTGGCGAAATCAACTCCTGGCTTGCTTGTGACATCACCTGAGATTCGCCAGGCGCGATTGAGAAATTTAAGTGAGCCAGATGGCGAAACATCTGCCCAGTCGATGTCGTCTTCTGGTGGGCCAGCAAAGACCATCGAAAGGCGAATTGCATCAACGCCATGCTTCTCAAGTTCATCGGAGAGCTTGACTAGATTGCCGCGACTCTTGGACATCGCCGAGCCATCCATCAAGACCATTCCTTGATTTAATAATTTAGTAAATGGCTCTTGAAATCCGACCTTGCCCATATCAAAGAGAACTTTGGTAATAAATCGAGAGTAGAGCAGGTGCAAGATTGCGTGAGTAACGCCACCAACATATTGATCTACGGGCAACCAGGTATCTACCTCTTTGCGATCAAAGGCGACCTCATTATTGGTATTGCTGACATAGCGAAGGTAATACCAGGATGAATCCATAAAGGTATCCATCGTGTCGGCATCGCGCTTTGCGGCAGCGCCGCACTTAGGACAAGGAACGTTTACCCAAGATTCAATTGCTCCGAGCGGAGAAGAGCCCTTTGGCTTCAGGTCAATACCCGTTGCATCAGGAAGTTCAACGGGAAGTTGGTCTTGCGGAACTGGAACTTCGCCACATGATGGGCAGTGAATAATCGGAATCGGTGTTCCCCAGAAGCGTTGCCGGGAAATTAACCAATCGCGCAGACGATAATTCTTGGCGCCAATTCCTAAATTTTTCGCGGAAAGCTCTTCGATAATTTTGGCGATGGCCGCATCTTTCGCTAAGCCATTGAGCGAGCCGGAGTTAATGAGTTTGCCTTCACCGGCGGCAGCGATTCCGGTTGCGGAAGGATCTTCTTCGCCGGTTTCAACTACCAACCGAATCGGCAACTTCATGGCGCGGGCAAAATCTAGATCGCGCTGATCGTGTGCTGGAACCGCCATGATGGCGCCAGTTCCATAATCTGCAAGCACATAATCACTGGCCCAGATTGGAATTCGCTCGCCATTGACTGGATTGATGGCGTAACGCTCGAGAAAGATACCGCTCTTAGGTCGATCTGTCGCAAGTCGATCGATATCGGATGCGGCCTTTACCTCTTCCATATATTTTGCAAGGACTGGCGCAACTTGGGTTCCCTCGACAAGTTCGGAGGCAAGCGCGGCATCAGCGGCAACGACCATAAAGGTGGCGCCGTACAAGGTATCGGGGCGAGTTGTGTAAACAGTGATTGCTTCACTTCGCCCTTCAATTTCAAACTTCACTTCCGCGCCTTGCGATCGTCCGATCCAATTGCGCTGCATCATCAAGACCTTCTCTGGCCATTGACCTTCGAGCTCGGCCATGTCGTCAACCAGACGGTCTGCATAATCAGTAATCTTTAAATACCACTGATTGAGTTTCTTCTTTGTGACGACGCTATCGCATCGCTCGCATAAGCCAGCGACTACCTGCTCGTTAGCAAGAACCGTTTGGCACGAAGGGCACCAATTGACGGGTGAATCTTTGCGATAGGCCAAACCTTTATTAAACATCTCGATAAAGAGCCATTGGTTCCACTTGTAATACTCGGGGTCGCAGGTATGAAGCACGCGATCCCAATCGAAGGAACAGGCAAACCTGCGCATCGAAGATTTCTGGACCGCGATATTTTCATAGGTCCAAGCTCGTGGATCTGCACTTCGCTTGATGGCGGCATTTTCCGCCGGCAGACCAAAGGCGTCCCACCCAATAGGGTGCAGCACGTTGAAGCCCTTTTGTACCCAGTAGCGAGCAATTACATCGCCAAGTGTGTATGCCTCGGCATGGCCCATATGCAAATCGCCGGACGGATAAGGAAACATATCCAAGACATATTTCTTTGGACGTGGGTCATCGGCATTTCCTGATTTAAATGGTGTGAGCTGATCCCAAACTGGAAGCCACTTCTCCTGAACAAAGGGAATGTCGTAGGCCTCATGCATGAAGAGAATTCTCCCATGTGACGCCGGTGAGTTTTTCACTTACCGCCCAGAGGTTGGCGCCTAGTGATTGGTCATAGGCCAGAGAGCGGGCGCGAACTAAGCGTGGAGTCCCACGCATCTCGCCTATCCCCCGTGGTCCAACGTAGGAGTTGCCTAGTAGTCCAGGAAAAGTTGCCGCCGCTAAGGATGGCAGCGCGCCTTGCTGGGCGCTTTGTGCAATTTTGCTAGTTGCGAAACTCTTGATGCGATCGGAAAAAGTTTCGGTATGTGCCGCAAAGAGATTTGTATGTGACCAGCCAGGGTGAGCGGCGATCGGGATGATCGGCCAATGGTGAACTAGGCGGCGGCGTTCTAGTTCGGCGATGAAAAGAAGGTTCGCAAGTTTGCTCGCTCCATATGCGCCCCACCTTGAGTATTGGCCCTCGCCTAAACATTTTGATTCAATCTCATCAAAAGTTCCATCACCAAATGAACCCATTCGATGCGCCTGGCTGGCTACTGCGACCACGCGACCATGAATTTTTGGAGCAATCAACCCAGCAAATGCAAAGTGCCCGAGATGATTTGTTCCCATCTGCAATTCAAAGCCATCAAGCGTGTGAGTAAATGGCGGAATCATCACACCCGCATTGAGTAGAACAACATCGAAGTTGTAAGGCAAGACAAGCACTCGACTAGCGGCCGCACGGACGCTTGCTAAATCAGCAAGCTCTAACTCGAGTACCTGAACTCCGGTACCAATTTTTTTCGCGGCTTCTTTACCTTTACGTTCGGTGCGAGCAGTGATGGTTACTTGGGCGCCGGCGCTTACTAGAGCTTTTGCGCTCTCCATGCCAAGACCGCTAGTACCACCAGTTATGAGAATATGTTTTCCTGATTGATTCGGAATATTTCTCGTGTTCCAGCCATCAGGTATCTTTATTGAGTCGGCCATTTTTCACGCTTTCTCTATCAACTTATTGGTGGAGCTGAGGGGACTTGAACCCCTGACCCCCTGCATGCCATGCAGGTGCGCTACCAGCTGCGCCACAGCCCCGTTTGGTATCTGGCAGACCCTATCTCACTTATCTCGCTTCTGAGATATTGAGTTCTATTCGTGGGCAATCATTCCATAGCCGATCGAGCATGTAATAAGCCCGGAGCTCTTCGCTCTGAATGTGAACTACTAAGTCCGAGTAATCCAAGAGCACCCATTGGCCCTTGCCTTCACGGCGGACCGGCTTCTGGCCGAGCAGCGCAAGGGCATCAAAGACCCCATCTGCAATCGCTTCGACTTGTCGATCATTTTGAGCGGTCGCAACTAAAAAGACCTCAGAGAGCAACATCTGCCCAGTCATATCCATCGCGACAATATCTGTACCTAATTTTTCGGCAATAACTTCTGCTGCTCGCTGTGTGATGAGCAGGGCATCTTTACTTGCTGGCATAAATCTCTCGCTTCTTGAGGTAATTGGCTACCGAAGGCGGGAGCACAGTTGAAATATCGCCACCATTTTTCAAGAGCGCGCGAATGTCGGTAGCTGAGATATCTAAAGCATCTATCTCTACCTCTGGAAACTCTGATTTGGCAGCGCCTGGACGTTTAACTACCAAGATCTTGACCGCTTTCTTTATATCTGCGGCTCGCTTCCAGTTATTGAATTTCAGGGCGGCATCGGAGCCAAGAATCAGAGTGAATTCATCGTGGGGGAAGAAGGCTTTGAGCTGCCCGAGCGTATCAACGGTAAAAGTTTTTCCTTCTCGCCGAATCTCAATATCTACGATTACGACCTTCTCTTGGAGCTCATCCGAGAGATCGTTTAATGAAAGTTCGCACATCTCCATGCGCTGACCTGCGGTGGCGACTGGATCGCTATCCCGGAGCA
>CAILWW010000052.1 GCA_903838035.1 uncultured Actinomycetes bacterium
GATAGAGGATTTTATGAGTAATTTACGTATGTGGGCCTATTCGATGATTGCTATCGGCCTTCTAAACTGGGATTACCAACGCTCCCACCCTCACATTGCGATTCATAGTCTTGACATCGTTCTTCCAGGCGTTGTGCTACTTGGTTTAACATTTCTCAAGCGCGCTTCACGGTTCCTAAATTCACGGACCGGAAAAATAAGCTGGTTAGTTATCGGCGCCATTGCCCTTCTTTACGGTTTTCTCAACAAGTAAATTCCAATAAAAAAACCCCCGCAATTAAGCGAGGGCTTTTTAAGTCTTGCTTTAGATGATTGATGTGGTGATTGCGCAAGCAATACCCGAGATTGCAATCCAGGTGAACCATGAGCCGGCAGTACGCAAGCGCCACTTTTCTAGGATTGGATCTACCTCAGCACGACGTGCGCGGATAACAAGTCCGAGCGAGATAAATGTTGCGAGAATGTAGTGGAACATATTTGCTCCGGCGATCAGTACCCAAGAAGATGAGTATGAACCTTCAAAGCCAAAGACCTTGCCAGAATCTCCATCAACTTGGAATGGCATGTGAGCCAATTGCTTCCATTGCAGATAGAGACCAACAATGAGTGCAATCAAGGTAATGATTGAGATGTTTTTGAAGGAAGCCATCTGACGAGAGCCAAGCTTGTGAACGATTGCAGCCACGATTAATGGCAATACAATTACCCACCCTGTTGAAGCAGCGAGATGGTGTCCACCCTTTGGAATCCAACCGTTGTTTGCGTTGAGGTTACGAAGGTAGAAGTACGAGAAGATCATGCCGAAGACGAAAGCGCCGTCCGCAACAATCAAGAGACGAACGCCTAAGCGCTCACGACGACCAACTTGTTCTGGTGAATCATGATGCATATGGAATTTAGTATCTGCACTCATTACTTTTCTGCCTTTCCATAGCCATAGAAATCACTCGTAACAACAGGTGGAGTATCAAAGTTCACAAGTGGGACTGGATAAGGAACGGTCCACTCGAGGGTCTTTGATCCCCATGGGTTCATTGGAGCAATCTTTCCAAAGCGCCATGAGTGAACGACCGCCCAGAGGAGAACGATCATTCCGATTCCAATCATGTAAGCACCAATGGTGCTGACCATGTTGGAGGTTGCAAATGTCTTGGCATAGTCAGAGACGCGACGAGGTTGTCCTTCTGCGCCGGCGATAAACATGCCAAGGAAGAGGATCTGGAAACCAATCTGGACGAACCAGAATGAGATGTAGCCAGCGCGCTCGTTGAGCATGCGACCAGTCATCTTTGGGAACCAGAAAGCAAGACCTGCAAGTGCGCCGGTAAGTGCGGCGCCCATCAAGGTGTAGTGGAAGTGCGCGGTCACATACATAGAACCATGTAGGTAGTTATCGGCTGGTACATCGGAGAGATAGAGACCAGTGATTCCACCAACCAGCATGTTCCAGAGGAATGCGTAAACGCCGAGCATCGGCAGCTTCATCCACGGTCTACCTCGCCACAAAGTGCCGAGAAGAACCAAGAAGATGAGACCGGTAGGTACCGAGATCATCTCCGTAGTCACCATGAATGGACCGTTGAGCATTGGCATCCAGCCGGACATGTACATGTGGTGCGCCCAGACGAGGACCGAGAGGCCAGCGATTCCAGCAAAGCCCATGATTGCGGCGTTGTAGGAGAAGAGCGGCTTACGTACGAAGACTGGTGCAATTTCCATAAGTGCTGCAACACCAGGGATCAAGATTACGTAGACCTCAGGGTGTCCCATAATCCAGAAGAGGTGTGCGTACAACCAGCCGCTGCCGCCAAAGTTGGCGTCAAAGAAGGTAGTAGCAAACGTTCTATCCAAACCGGTCATGATCATCGAGACCATGAAGGTTGGGAAGGCTGGAATAGCGAGAGCAACAGAGACTGTTGCGCCAACCACGAAGATAGGAACACGGTTCCAGCTCATTCCCTTTGCGCGCATAGCAACGACGGTTGCGGTGATATTTGCACCAGCAACAGCGGTTGAGATCGCGAAGATAATGATGGTTGCGATAAATGCATTCATACCCGGTCCAGCTTGAACGCTAAGGGGTGCGTATGCGGTCCAACCGGTAGGAATTCCACCGAGGAACCAAGCGCTGCAGAGCACTGGGATGGCGGTGAAGAGAACCCACCAAGAGAGTGCGTTGAGGCGAGGGAAGGCCATATCGGCAGCACCAATCATGATTGGCATGATGTAGTTACCGAAAGGACCGGTTGCAACGATGATCATCGCGATGATCATGGTGATTCCGTGAAGACCAACGAGTGAGTTGTAGATGATTGGGCTGACAAACTTTGATCCAGGCATGATTAAGTTTGTACGAATCATCATGGCGAGAGTTCCGCCAACGCCGAGCATGGTCATGACGCCTACTAAATATTGAATTCCCACCACTTTATGGTCGGTGCAATACTTAAAGTAGCGCTTGATTCCTTGGCCATCGCCAGCGAGGTAGAGGTTCTCCTCATCGGTCAGATCTTTTCCGATCAACCAACGGAATGGCCCAATGAAGGCGCCGATACCAATCATGAAGCCAAGGCTCCACATAAACATAGTTGCCAAAAGTTGGCGGTTGTATTCCTGGGCGACTGATTGATCAACGTGTGGGTTGATCAAGTAATAAGTCGCCAGTGCAAAAATAATTCCAACAACCATACCTGTACCCATGTTGAGCTTGGTGATCAAACTCTTCTTTGGATTAGGAATTGGTCGGGTGGTTGCGTGGTGATCAAGTGTTGTCATGCTGTGTGACCTCCTTGTGCAGTGACCCAATTGTTGAAGTCAGCTCTTGTCGTGACCGCTCCGGTTGTCTCCATATATGCGTGATACAGGCCGCAGAGTTCGGCGCACTTCACATCGATGGTTCCAAGTTTGTTTGGAGTTGTATCTGCCAAAGTAACTTGGTAGCGATTGGCATCTGCCTTCACACCAAGTTGTACTGGCCAGAATGAGTGGTTCACATCGGCAGAGATGATGCGAAATTCAACTGGTTGGTTGATAGGAAGCATCAACTTATCTGTAGTGACATCTTGCGCTGGATAGTGGAAGTTCCAGACCCATTGGTTTCCGGTAACTTCTACAATCATTGCGTGAGGTGCATCAGCTTGAGCTTTGCCTTCGGCTGAGTTGAGTTCGATAAGTCCATAAACAACTGCGACTAAGCAGAGCATGCTGGAAACTACCGACCAGAGAATGACGATTGGTCCGCGAGTGCGAATTGCTGGGCCATCTTCAGGGGGGGTATCGCCCTTATGGCGATTGAAGAATGTGTAGAGGGTGATTGCTACAACCGTTCCACAAACTGGCGCAGAGATCCAGGTGAAGATCACCATCAAGCGTTCGATGGACTTCATATCAGTGCTGAGCGCGGTTGGCATCCATTTGGTGTACCACCAGCCGCCGATGATGACGGTGAGGGCGGTGATTGCTACTCCTAGCGCGCTTGCGATGATCACATCTCTGCGCTTGAAGAAGTTGGTTAATTTTTCGCCAGGCGTTGGTGCCATTGATTCGTTCTCGTGGTTACTCACGCAACACTCACCTTTCCTGACATATATCCGTATGAGCCCATAACTGCACCGAACCCCTGATAGGTGCCATCGCCGCATGGATATTCACAGTTCCATACATATTCGCCCTTACCGCCGGTGATAAAGGAGAAGGTCACTGTGTGGCCCTGGAGCTTGGTTCCCGCATCTGTCGTAGGGAGGAAGTCACCCTTTTCATTGGTAGAAACACGGAGAAGTGGAACATTTACATAGAGTGGATCTTGTGACGTCGTTGGGAGTCCATGGAGAGTGAAGGTGTGCTGCACTTGATCGGCAGGTATTGAAGTTACATCCTGACCATCAACATTCATAGTGCCACCCACGGTTCCGACAACGCGGCCAAAGTATGGATTGTTGAGTTTCTCACCAGAGTCATAGACGTGAATAGTCATCGTCACATATGTATGTGCAGGAAGCACAATATGAGTTGACGGTCCGTATTGAACCCAATCCTTCTTATTATTTGCTGTGCTTCCATGGTCAATCGCGGTTTGACGATCTGGATAAACACCGAGAGTTACTGCAGCTTTGGGATAGCTCTTGCCATCAACAGAGATTGTGGCGGAGTCTTTAGTTGCATATAACTTCTTCTGTGGATCTGCGCTCGCGCTGTGGAGTGTGAATCCAACCGCACCGACAACTGCAACGCCAAGGAGCACGCCAACAATTGCGCTGGCTGTCCTCTTTCCTGCGGTCATCGTCGTATTAGTTCCCGACATTGGGTAGCCTTTCTTCCGGCAAGAGTGTGAATCAAATAACTGATGTGGCTAGGGTACGCCTATGAATAGCCTTAGCAAATGCTTTGCAGGTAACAATTTCCAGAAAGTAGAAAAGGGGCAAAACGGGTAAATGGGACTTAATCCACTCTGGGATATCGCCTTCGCCCTCGCCCTCGGTGGCAAGCTCATTTGGTACTTCTCGGAGTCACCTACGCGCCTAGGAATCAGCAAAGCTCGCCAATTCCTCTTCGCTTTGGGGATGGTGCTGGCTTTGATCCTGCTTGTGGGACCAGTTCCTCACATAGCCATACATATCTTCTGGGTTCACATGATTCAGCACGTTGGATTAATGATGCTGATCTCCCCGCTCATCGTCCTGGGATCGCCGGTGAAGTTGGCCCTGAACTCTCGATATCGAACTGTGCGCTCGTTCGTGCGAAAAGTTTCGAGCAATCTGGCTATCCGCCAACTCTTTCGGCCGCAAGTCGGCTTTGCGATTTTCCTCGCGACTTTGATCTTGACCCATTTCTCTCCGCTCGCCAACGCTGGAATGACCAACCCCAACATTCATTGCCTCGAGCTCATGCTCTTCCTGGCGGCAGGAATCATTTATTACCTCCCGGTGCTCGAAGGAAACCCAACACCCTATTTCGTCCCATATTCATTTCGGGTGGGCTCACTCTTCGCGATGATGTTGCCGGAAACGATGACTGGCTTCTTTCTCTATTCCGGAAATAAATTGCTCCACGATATTCCAAGTGGCGTAACAACAATGGCTGGCATGAGCGATCAACATCGAGGTGGCGCCATCATGTGGGCGATGGGTATGTTGATTGACGCAATCTGGATTGTGCTTGCTGCTCGTGATTGGTTTAATAACGAACGTGAGTTATCGGAGGCGATGAATAATGAGTGAGCGGCCATCGATGCAAGAACCAGATCCAAAACGTAAATGGATTTTGCTAGGTATTCCACTCTGCATTGTGATGGGATTTCTGGAATTAGATCGTGCGCTCTCTGGAAATCACCGAAGCTGGTTATATGTTTTTGAATGGCCATTCTTCGGCATATTTATTTACTACATGTACTGGAAGTTGTCCCAACCACAAGAAGAGTACGACGACGTAGATGATCCACGTCGAGGATTGCTGGAATAGCTACCAAGAAGTGTGAAGCGGGCGACCTTCGGCATAACCAGAAGCTGATTGAATTCCCACAACTGCTCTCTCGTGAAACTCAGTAAGAGAATGAGCTCCAGCATAGGTACAAGAAGATCGAACTCCGGAAATAATTTCATCGAGTAAATCTTCAACGCCTGGGCGGGTTGGATTGATATACATGCGCGATGAGCTGATGCCCTCTTCAAATAAGGCTTTCCGAGCACGATCAAAGGCTCCATCATTAGCGGTACGAGCCGCAACTGCGCGCGCAGATGCCATACCAAAAGATTCTTTATAGAGGCGGCCATTGGAGTCGCGATTGAGATCGCTGGGGGATTCAAGAGTTCCGGCAAACCATGAGCCAATCATTACTTGGGAAGCTCCGGCAGCAAGTGCCAGGGCAACATCACGTGGATGACGCACTCCGCCATCTGCCCAAACATGCTTTCCATATTTTGCGGCTTCGGCAGCGCACTCGAGAACGGCGCTAAATTGAGGGCGACCAACACCAGTCTGCATGCGAGTTGTGCACATGGCACCTGGTCCTACCCCAACTTTAATAATATCTGCGCCAGCAGCGATGAGATCGCGAGTACCTTCTGCAGTTACAACATTGCCAGCAACAATTGGAACGGATGGATTAATAGCGCGAATTGCTTTGAGCGCCTCGATCATTTTTATCTGATGCCCGTGTGCGGTATCAACCACAAGTACATCGGCCCCTGCTTCGATGAGCGCCTTCGCTTTTCCAGCAACATCGCCATTGATTCCAACTGCACAAGCAATGCGAAGTTTCTTATTCGCATCGATAGCAGGTGAATACAAAGTCGCTCGAAGCGCCCCAATCTTGGTCAAGATTCCGACGAGTTCGCCTGCGGCATTAACTACTGGAGCTAGTTTGTGACGATGTGAATTGAGGAAATCAAATGCTTCCCGTGGCTCGATTGTCTCCGGAAGAGTTACGAGCTCTTTGCTCATGATTGCTTGAAGTTGAGTAAATCGATCTACTCGTTCGCAATCGGCTTCGGTAACGATCCCTATGGGCTTCTTGTTTTCGACAACAATCAATGCACCATGCGCGCGCTTATTAATAAGGTCAATGGCATCGGCAACAGTCTGGGTTGGGGCCAAGGTAACCGGTGTATCAAAGAATGTGTGACGATCTTTTACCCAAGCAATTACATTCTTCACAATCTCGAGTGGAATATCTTGTGGAATTACCGCCAGGCCACCGCGACGTGCAATCGTCTCGGCCATACGACGACCGGAGATTGCGGTCATATTTGCCACGACTAGTGGAATTGTGGTGCCAGTTCCATCTTGCGAGGAGAGATCGACATCCATGCGGCTGGCGATATCAGAAGAGTTGGGGACCATGAAAACATCGTCATAGGTGAGGTCGTGGCTGGGAGTATTTAAGAAACGCACGTGGGCAAACTATACCCCCGATTCGGGGAGTTAAGCAGAGTGCGAACGGAAGCTCTGGATGAACTTCTCCGCGCGGATGGCCGCAATACCTACCTTGGGCAGGTCTTTAGCGCCTGGGTAGAGGACATAGCGAGCGCGCCATTCGGGCTGAAACTTGGCGTTGAATCGATACAAAGACTCAACCGGAAACCAATTGGAGAAGAAGCGAATGATGTTGCGCAGCGTTCGAGTAATAAATCCTGCGCTAATTTTATCTGCGCGCTCAAAGAGCGATCTAAAGGCAGCAAAGTTAAGCGAGATATACTTAATTTTATTTTCTTTTGCCCATTCAGTAGTTCCGACAATCATAAGTTCGGTAATACCAGGATCGCTACCTCGTTCGCGTTGCATGCGATCGAGTGAGAGTGAATCTGCATCCCACGGAACAAAATGTAAGAAACCAGTTTTGACTCCATCGATTTCAGCAATTGTGATGATGCAATCCTCATCAAAGGGATCGCCAAATCGATCCAGTCCCATCGAAAAACCGCGGTCTGGAACTCCATAGCGCCACTCTTTTGCTAGGCGAACGAGCTCTAGTTGGTCATCCTTCGAGAGCGAGGAAAATTTTATTGTGTAACAGGAGTAGCCCTTGCGCTTGATGCGATTAACCATCTGGCGAACGTTTGCCATTGGTCGACCTTCGAGCGTGAACTCTTCAACGTTGATGATGGCTTCATCGCCGATTTCAAGCGCTTGCATTCCGGCGTGCTCTACCCAGACTTCGCCACCGCGATCGCCGGCGCCCATAACTGCAGGTGTCCAAGCGTGCGCGCGGGCAACTTCTAGGAAATTCTCAATTGCTTCTGGCCAGAGGCTGTATTCACCAAATGGATCACCGCTAGCCAGCATGACTCCGCCTTCAACGCGGTAAGCAATACCTGCCTTTTTATTATTCGACCAGACCACGCTCTTATCGCGTCGGGTGGCGAAGTAACCAAGTGAATCCTGTTCTTGATCATGCTTAATTAACTTCTTCACGAGCTGAAGTTCTTCATCACTCATCTTCGGAATTGGCTTCACGCGCCGAAAGAAGAGCCAGAGCGGAATTATGAGCGTGAGCACGCCAAGGGAGAGCATGGTGGTATCAAAGGTGTCGCCTACGCCTTCACCTTTAAAATGCAGAGTTCCGGTGACGCCAATCAAACCTTTGAGGATGGCGAGCAGAATCAAGCCAAAAGATGGATTTCCCACGACTTGGTGATCGTGGCGAAAATAAATCAGAAAGAGACCAATCACAACGACTGCAATCAAGCTAAAGGCAAATGCACGTACAGGCTGATATTTAGTTGTGGGATCTGAGACCGCATAAAACTCTTTGCGAAAGAGTAGGAGCGCAAGTAATAGCGCGACAACAACTGAAATTTGAAGTAGATGCGTGCGATTTCGAAAGAGATCACTGGCGAGGTTGATGATGAGAATTACAACAGTTATTGCCCAGGCGCGCTGTTTTCTGCGAATTAGCCCACGAGCCACAATAATCAGAACGACGCCGGTAAAGACTGCTGTTGCAAATGCAGTGGAATGAGTAAAGATCGGAAGATATGACTGAACTTTTGTAGCCGGTGCTTTAAAAGGATGTAGCACGTTTGCCAAGATGTCGATCAGGCCAACGACGTAAGCAGCGCGGCCGATTATCGCCGGAATATATTTGCGTAACTTCATTATCTAAATACTCCCGTGTGTCCAAGTGAGTAACGCCCTGGTTGCGGATAGATAGCTAAGCCGTGGGGCTCGCGGCCCACCTTTATTTTAGTTAAAAATTTTCCATGAGTAATGTCGAAGACATAAACCACATTGTCATAGCGACCGGAAACCCAGAATTGGGTTCCATCGGCCGAGATTCCACCCATATCAGGGCTGCCGCCACCAGGAATGACCCACTTGGCAATTATTTTCTGATCGCTGAAACGAAGAACAGAGACGCTACCCTCGCCGCGATTGGTAATCAGCGCGGTCTTGGAATCGCGGGTGACATAGATGCCATGCGCTTCTTTGCCGGTCTTAATCAAAGTGAACTTTCCAAAATTATCTGCCGGCATTGCCCAGACGCCGTTAGCCATCATGTCGGCGATGAAGAAGGTACTTCCATCTGGCGAGACTTTTACATCTTGCGGCATCGCCGTTGACTTACCAGTCATCGGAATCTTTGCAGTCTTTACAACTTCCATCTTTGTTGTATCCACCCATAAAACCATGGCCGAGAATTCGCAGGAGACGAGGAAGAAGTTTCCATCCTTAGTCCAGTCCGCGTGATTGACGCCTTCACAGGGAACGTTGAGTACCTTCTTTATCGCCATCGAGTGCGGATCGCGAAAGACAATCTTTTTATCGGCCTCTGACATAACGACTGCGTATTTGCCGTTGGGGGTGAAGTAAAGATTGTATGGATCATGGACATAAACCGATTTGCCCGCAGTCACCGTTTTTGGATTAATCGGAGTGAGGTAATTGCCCTCATTGTCATTGACCCATAGGGTCTTGAGATCCCAGGAAGGGACGACGTGTTGTGGCCCCTTCGGCGTTTTAAAAGTCTTTACAACTTTGAAGGTCTTTGGATCAATGACGCTGACGCTGGCACCGCCATGGTTGGGGACATAAACCCGCTCTGGCATATCTTTCACAACCGGGCTTAACTGGTTGGGGCGATCGGCGGCATAAATATCGTTCTGATCGAGAACGGGTGGCATTCCAGCAAGTGGAGTCAGGGCTGATGAACCAGTCGCGGTCAAAGCAACAAATGCAAGTGATAGCGCCAGAATTTTTTTACGAGTTCTCATTAAATCTTTCCCAACATGGTGGTGAGAGTTACCGGAGTTAAACCTTTAGCTTGAAGTTGATCTAAGAGAGTCGGCATGGCATCAATAGTGTCTTGGTGTCCGAAGTGAAGACTGATGATGGAACCGTTCTTCACATTATTCATAACAGCCTTAAGAACGGTGGCCTTGCCTGGATCTTGATAATCCAAAGAGTCGACATCGTAAGAGATACATTTCTTATAACCATATTTCAGGGCGGTGCTGCGAATGAGAGCCGTTGAATTCTGAGTTCCAGATGGCCGAAAGAATGAACCGTGATTTCCAATTTGCGCAGTAAGTTCTTTGGCGCAGAGTGAAATCTCAGAATTTACTCGAGGCGCTGAAATAGTTTTCATCTGGGTATGTGAATATGTGTGGTTGCCGATGTCATGTCCTGCCGCAATTATGGTTTTTGCAATTGTTGGGTTGGCCTTTAGCCAGGTACCAACTGCAAATACAGTTACCGGAACTTTTCGTTCGGCGAGAATTGCCAGGAGTTTGTGCGCCATTCCGATATCGCCGTTTCCGTGAAAGGTGAGGGCAACTTGTGGCTTACTGCGCGAGCCATGCGAGATATCTGGAGAAGCGGCGTTTGCCAGCGAAGTGAAGCCGGATGCGCCGATGGCGATTGCTCCACCTAGGCCTGCCTTGAGTAGTTCACGGCGATTGAAAGGCTGGTTTGGCATAAGGTAAGGGTACTCGTGGCAGGCAGGAGGTTCTCTTATGAGCGAAGATGACGATGGTCAATCTGATGAGATCATCACCGAAGAGATGCTCTGGGAGCGAATTCCGGAGGTAGAAGGAATCGATCGCGCCAATACCTATTATGAACTGAGCGCCCGAATCTATGCCCGCGGCCAATATGACGAAGCCTTGGCGTTGGCTGAGACGGCGCGTGATATCTATGCCGAGCTTGGATCTGCGAATTCACATGATGGTCTAGCCCAGGCTTATTCAGCAATTGGTTACAACCTCAACCAACTCAAGCGCATGAGCGAAGCTGCCGATGCCATGAGTAAAGCGGTAGAAATTTTGCGTGAGACAAAATCTCCAATGGCAATCGAACTTGCTTGCACACTCGGCGAGTGGTGGTACTCCTCGAAAGAGTATGCAAAGACCATCGAGTGTATGGATGAATGTGTACAGGAACATCTCGTTGATGGAAACGAGAATGGCGCGGCAAACGACCTTCACCTCATTGGATGTTGCTACCGCGAACTTAAAGATTTTGATAAAGCGCTCGAAGCTTTTGGTGAAGCGCGAGTAATTTTTAAAAAGTTAAAAGAGGTCGTCAACGTTGCAAGATGCGATCAGAAGATTGCCTACTGCCTCACTGAGATGGGCGATGGCGAAGGTGCGCTCGCAGCTGCCCAGAAATCGCTTGATGTATTTGTTACTGCGCATGATCATCATCGCGAGACCTATTCACTTCTCGAACTTGGCAAGGCGCAAATCCTTACCGATCAAAATGAGAAGGGTCTAAATACCCTCGAGCGAGTACTTGATATCGCAACCGATGGCGACAGTAAGGATTTTGATTTCATTCTTGAAATCGAGCGCCGGATTGCGGGTGTTTTGATCAAACTCGGTCGCACCGAGGAAGCGGATGAGATTACCCGCCGACTTACCTCTATCTCGGAGGTAATGGAGGATTAAGGTGCTGCATCGCCCAGGCATACATCGCTATTGCCCCCGCGGCTGATGCATTCATCGATCTGGTTGATCCATATTGGTTAATCGCTAAGACCGTTTCACAAACTTCGACTGCCTCATCCGACATACCAGCGCCTTCTTGGCCAAAGAAGAGGACGCATCTCTCGGGCAGGTTTGTGCTCTCTAACTGCTTAGATATCGCCAGGTTATCGATTCCAATAATCGGTACCGAATTTTCTTTGCACCATTGTGCAAAATCTTGAACCGTTGGATGGTGAAGTACATGCAAATACTTATCGGTCACCATCGCACCGCGCTTATTCCAGTCGCGCTTTCCCACGATATGAACGTATGAAACGTTAAATGCATTAGCGGTACGAACAACAGAACCAATATTTAAATCATGTTGCCAATTCTCAATTGCAATTTGCAGTTTATGTCGCTTGGTATCAAGGTCGGCAACAATTGCTTCAACGCTCCAATATCGGTAATGATCTAGGACGTTTCGACGATCTCCATTTTCCAGAAGCTCGGGGTCAAAGTGAGCCTCAGTTGGCCAGGGGAGCGGGTGTGGTCCAACGCCAACGACTGGATAGAATTCGCCCGGTCCAATTTCACCAGGCGTCTTACTAGTCGCATCCATAACTCAACTTTAGGGGCAGCGGGCATGAAGCAAAAATCTTGGGTTCCTGCCTATATCGCCCTTGGAACCGTATGGGGATGTTCATTCATCTTTATTAAGCAAGGTTTGGAATTTCTCACTCCATTTGGCGTGGCATTCATGCGCTGCGCGCTTGGCGCGCTCTCGTTGCTCATAATCATTAAAGTGCGTAAGCAACCACTTCCGCGCCAGCGATCTACCTGGGTCAAATTGTGGATCGTTTCCTTACTGCTCAATGTTTTTCCTGGAATTCTCTTTGCCTATGCTGAAGTGCGAGTTACCTCTGTCCTTGCTGGAATTATTAATGCAACGACACCACTCACCACTCTTATTGTCATGCTCACTATTTTTCGAGAAGAGAAGATCAAGCGATACCAATTACTTGGACTTGGCTTTGGCGCGCTCGGAGTTCTAACGGTCCTTGGCATTTGGAAGGGAGTGGGCCACAACTCTCTCATCGGAATCCTTGCGCTTCTGCTCGCCGTCACTTGCTACGGTTTTTCATTTCCATTTTCTAGGAAATATGTGCTTCCACTTGGACTTCGCCCAGATGTAATGGCCGCTACTCAAATCACCAGCGCTTCGATCACCTTGCTTCCGCTCTTTCTCTATAACGGAATCTCCCATGATCATTACCGAGTCGGACCAGTCTTAGGAATGGTCGCCCTGGGTGTGCTCGGAACTGGGTATGCCTATATCTGGAATTTCCAAATCATCGCGGCCGCCGGAAGTTCAATCGCGAGCTCTGTTACCTATCTGACCCCTGTGGTTGCGGTGATAGTTGGCTGGCTATTTCTTGGAGAGCACACGACATGGAATCAACCAGTCGGTGGCGCGCTAGTGGTTCTCGGTGCGGCGATTTCGCAAGGACGTTTCTCACAGGTAAGAAAGGCATAATCCTCTAGTGCGCCGATATCTCACTGCAGCTGGAAGTTGCCTACTTCTATTCACGGCTCTGATTTCACCTGCGCAGGCGCTGACAATTCCAACAAGTTTTAAACGCCTAGCTCAATCACCTTTGCTGGCACATCCGGGAATAATTCTGATTGACCCAGCAACCCAAGAGACTATTTTCTCATCGGCGCCAGATGCGCTACGCACCCCAGCATCTGTTCTCAAATTACTCTCAACAAGTTATGCGACGGCCACACTTGGAGCGGATACAACTTTTCACACCACGATTAGCGAAACGGCCGAACCAGGCAAATATGTTATTAATGGCGAACTCGATCCGTGGCTTACCGCCAGCGAATTTGAAGCGAATAAATATCACCGCGCGTTCTTGCCAACGTTAATTAACGAAGTTTATATCAAAGATACCAATGTAAAAAAGCTCAACATTGATTTCTATGGACTGCATGATGCAGATATTGCGCTGATAAAGAAATATTACGCCGGTGCCTTAACCCTTAATTTCCATCGCATAAATTCGCCAGCTGTTGCGAAAGCGGAGGCAACAACTCAACTCTCTGAAATCACTTCACCGCCCCTCAAAGATATAGTCGGTTTCACACTTCTCTGGAGTGATAACAACTTGGCCGATCGTTTAGCTCGCCTTGCTGCAACAAAAGATGGATTTACTTCTGATGCTGCCGGAATACAAAGTGGATTTGAAAAATTCTTGGGTGCACAAGGAATCGATACCGTTGGCCTACATGTTTATGATGGCAACGGACTTTCCAAAGAGAATAAGGTCTCGGCTAGAACGATTGCCCAACTACTTCTTAAAATTCGCACAGCACCAGAACTAGCTGCGGTCTACGCCGGATTGCCACTTGCAGGCAAGACCGGAACGCTCAAAGATCGATTCATCAAAGATGCCCCCAAGGGCGTAGGTCTAGTCAAGGCAAAGACGGGTTGGATCAACGGCACTGTGAGCCTGGCGGGGTATGTTGAAGTAGGCAGCAATCAGTATGTATTTGCAATTATTGCCGACAAAATTAAGCCCACAGAGCCCCGTCGGCAGCTTGCGCGTGAGACGATAGACAAGATGCTCGCGACAATTGCTAAGCCAAAGGCCTAAATATGAAAAATAGCTTTGCTCCTTATATTGCGCTGATGAAATTGCGCGTGGTCGAGCTATTGCTGGTCACCACTTTGCCAGCACTTTTTCTTGCGCAAGGTGGCACCCCATCTCTGAAAATCACCATCGCGACCCTGATTGGCGGAACCCTTGCCGCCGGTGCATCCAATGCATTTAACATGATCATCGAAGTTGACTCTGATCGCTTGATGGATCGCACATCAAAGCGTCCACTTGTTACCGGTCAAGTCTCCGAGCAAGCGGCCTTCATCTTCGCATCTGCTCTAACCATCATCTCGCTTGCGATCTTTAAAATATTTACAAATACTTACGCAACCATTCTGACCGCCGCGGCCATTGTTTTCTATGTACTTGGATACACAATTGGGTTAAAGCGTCGCACCTCTCAAAATATTGTTTGGGGAGGGATAGCCGGATGTATGCCAGTACTAATCGGTTGGGCAGCTCTTCGCGACAGTCTCGCGCTCACTGCCTGGTTGTTCTTTTTGGTTATTTTCTTCTGGACCCCGCCACACTTCTGGGCGCTGGCGATTAAATATAAAGAGGATTACGCCGCCGCTGGAATTCCAATGCTGCCGGTCGTAGCCTCGATGAAATCAGTCGAGAAGCAGATGTGGTGGCACACAATCGGAATGATTCTCACCTCCCTGGGCGTTAACTACACCGCCCACCTTCCATGGTGGTGTTGGGTTATTACCGCCCTGCTTGGTGGCGGATTTATTCAGCAGTTAATTCGCATAAATAAAGGCGATGGCGGAAAAGCTGCGGCCAAACTCTTTCAATGGTCTATCACTTACCTCTCTGCCTACTCACTTATCCTCGTTATCGCGGTACTCGTTAAATAATTAAGGTTGGCGCGATACAGTGTCGGAATGACGAAGCTGGCGATATCAGTACAAGATCTCACTAAAGTTTATGGAGAGCGCGCTGCGCTCTCGCACGCAACCTTTGATGTTCCACTTGGAACAATCTGCGGATTCGTAGGACCAAATGGTTCAGGCAAGACCACGACTATTCGAATGCTTCTCGGATTAATTACTCCCACAGGTGGAACCGGATCGGTCCTTGGCGAGAGCATCAACGAGCCAGAGAAATACCTGCCAAAAGTTGGCGCCATGATTGAGGGCCCCGCTTTCTATCCCGCTCTCTCTGGTGCGGAAAACCTACGTGTTCTCGCTAGTTTGGGCGGTTTTGCTCAGTCACGAGTGGCAGAGTTGTTGGAGAAAGTCGGGCTCGCCGATCGCGGTGGCTCTAAATACAAGACGTATTCGCTCGGCATGAAGCAACGGCTTGGAATTGCCGCCGCGTTATTACCCAACCCAGAACTCTTAATCTTGGATGAACCAACAAATGGTTTAGATCCATCTGGCATTCAAGAGGTTCGTGAACTGATGCGATCACTTGCAGATAACGGCACCACTGTCTTTGTTTCATCCCACTTACTCGGTGAACTTGAGATGATCGCAGAATCTCTTGTGATGTTGCGCAATGGAAAAGTTATCTTCGCTGGCCAGACCGACCAACTTCTCTCGGCTCAAAAACCAATCTTGGTTGTCACTCCGGAATATCACGTTGACTTACAAAGAGTTGCCGCCATTGCAGAATCGCAAGGACATCACACCACCATCATCGGAGATGCCGCCCATATTGTGAGTCCGCCAGATTGGGCCCCGACTTTAAATCGAGCTGCATTCGAGGCGGGAATCACCCTGGCTTCAATCAGCCACGTCCGCCCATCTCTCGAAGAGAAATTCTTCGACATGACTTCCGAGGAGGAGAAATAAATGTTTAGAGTCTTTCTCGCTGAGTCGCGAAAATTACGCCGTCCTACTTTGGCAATCTCAACCCTGCTTACCGTCAGCGGACTGTCGGCGCTCTTCACCTCGATTGTCTTTCTCCGTTTAAATTCTGGCCGCCCAAATACCAAGCGGGGTCAGATCATCACCGCAGCAGAGTTAAGTAACGCACATGGAATGGTTTACGGCTTCAAGCTCGTTGCCTTCTTTCTCGGCATAACCGCGCTTTGTGTATTTGCTTCTCAAACTGCCCAGGAGTACACCCATGGAACGCTTCGTAATCTCTTAGTTCGCCAACCCTCAAGAATGAAGATTCTGTTTGGAAAATTTGCGGCGATGACGCTTTTTGCGCTCGTAATGGTTACTTGGACTGGCGCGGTAAGTATTTTGACCTCATACCTTCTTGCCGGGAAAGGTCATGTAGATACTTCTCTTTGGAGTTCTGGAGCGGGCTTCCACTATCTCGCACAAACCACTATCAATATTTTGCTCGCAACTATTGGTTTTGGTGCACTGGGAATGATTCTTGGTCTGCTCTTTAGATCGCCCATCACCTCAATTGCAGTCGGTGTCTTATGGTCGCTCATTCTCGAAACGATTCTTGGCGCCGCCCTCTCGAGCACCCAACCATGGTTGCCTGGACAAAATATCGCCAATATTGCCGAAGGTGGTGGGACCCAGGGCGTCTCGTATATGCACTCAATCTGGCTCTCCCTGATTTATCTGGGAGTTGGCTTAGCGATAGTGAGTACGCTCTTTAAAAGAAGAGATGTGGCTAACTAATAGCGTTCAATTAACCTTTAAATTCAGAGCTTTTAACGTTCACTGCTTTATCCTTAAGGTTCCCCGAACTTATTGAATATGGATAGAGCAGATGCGCAGAGATATGAAGCTAAAGCTACTTGTAGGTGCTTTAACTCTCTCCGCCGTGCTCATTCCAATCTCTGCCACCCAATCCTTTGCTAAAACTCCAGCGCCGACCCAAGCCCAGATTGATGCGGCGAAGGTGGCTGAAAAAGCAAAAGCTGCAGCAGCAAGTGCAGCGCAAGCAAAGTTAAATTCGGCGACCCAAACCCTTAATCAATTAGTAGCCGTGGCAAATAAAGCCGCCGCCGCATACCAAGTAGCCCTCAAGAATCTGGCAATCGCAACTGCAAATGCGAATGCCGCGGCCAAACATTCGGCGGCAGCACAGGCAGCAGTTGCAGCCGCGAATCAAAATATCGGACGCATGGCTAGCAGCGCATACAAAATGGGCAGTGGCTTTAGCAACCTCAACTCGGTTTTAAATGCTAATGGCCCGCAAGATATGGTCGACCGGTTATCGACACTAAATAAAATTGGCGCCGGAGATGCCATCACTCTCCAACGTTTTCAAACCGCAGAAGCGGCAGCGAAGGCAGCAAAGCTAGAAGCAGATCGCACAAAGGCAGCACAAGCAGATGCAACTGCAAAAGTAGCCTCGACTAAAGCAGCAGCTGATGCCGCAAAGGCGGCACAACAGAAAGAAGTTGATCGCTTACGTGCAATTCAAAACACGCTCGCGGCTGAATTAGCTAAGGCGCACAATTTCACCTTAACCCTTGTCCAACAACGTCAGATTGCCTTGCTGGAAGAAGCGAATGCAACTATCGCTGCCCAAACTCCAGGCCAGAAGAGCATCTGGCCAAATCGAAATTTCAAAGGTCGCAATTCAATTCGTTCAACCGATGCGATTCGTACAAAAGCAGTTGCTTTTGCCAAGGCCCAAGTACTTGCTCGCTGGCCATATGTTTGGGGCGCGCAAGGACCGAAATCCTTCGATTGTTCTGGATTGGTTTACGCTGCATATAAAGCAGCTGGTTTGGGCTATCCCAATTGGGGGCGCCTGAACGCAGCGCTTTACTTTGTAGATACCCAGCGCGTTCCGCTCAACGCCCTAATACCCGGCGACCTGCTCTTCTATTCATACGATGGTTCAGTTCAAAATATTCACCACATCACCATTTATGCTGGCAATGGCATGATGTGGGAGGCGAATTCCAAGCGGCTTGGACTCTTGTACTCAAATATGTACAGCATCAAGGGCCTTATGCCATCAGGTGGTCGCGTCTAATACAGTAAGGCCATGAGCATTACGACGCCCGCGCTGCTTGCGATTCGTCACTCGCTCAAAAAGTATTTAGCTGATCTCTCGCCTAGCGAAAATATTCTGGTTGGTTGTTCTGGTGGAGCGGATTCGCTAGCTCTTACTTATGCGTTACATAAAGAGTCGGCAGCGCTTAAATTTAATTTGATTCCAGTAATTGTGGATCATGGACTTCAAGCAGGGTCTGCTGATGTCGCAGAACGTACCAAGCAGAAACTTCGCTCATGGGGAATCGAAGAAATCTTTTCGGCAAGAGCGCAGGTAACACTAACTGATGGTCTCGAAGCATCCGCTCGTCGAGCCAGATATCAAATCTTTCATCAGGCAATCGACACTTTCCCAACTCAAAAATTCTTTCTCGCGCACACGCAAAATGATCAAGCCGAAAGCGTGCTTCTTGGATTGGCTCGGGGATCCGGTACGAAGTCTCTATCCGGTATGGCAGATATCAATGGCGCATTCATTAGACCTTTGCTCAACATTTCTCGAACTTTGACTGAAGCCGCGTGCAATGAAGTGGGTATTGAGTTTTGGATTGATCCGCACAATTCGAATGAAGAATTTACCCGCGTGCGAGTTCGAAAAAATATTTTGCCGTTGATGGAGCGCGAACTTGGCCCCGGCATTATTGAAGCCTTAGCAAAGAGCGCCAGAATTCTTCGGGAAGATGCGCAGGCCCTTGATGATTGGGCGAGCCAGATCAACGATTTAGCCATTGAGGAACTTGCCGCCCTACCCAAGGCGGTTCGCGCCCGGGTCCTTCGACGTGTGATTTACGAGGCAGGTGCCCCTTCCGGGAGCCTCTCGGCCGAAGATATTGAGCCTGTGGAGGCTTTAATTTCGAATTGGCACGGCCAGGGCGAGGTCAGCCTCCCTGGCGGTGTGAAGGTAGCTCGAATTTCGGGCAGACTTTCGCTCTCGACCCACCCCAAAGGAGAACCGTGGACCTAGCAACATCAGGCAGCGATATTGAAAAAGTAATCGCTACTCATGATCAGATCATCGCTCGACTAAAAGAGTTAGCTCGCAAAGTTGAGAGTGATTATGAAGGTCGCGATCTCTTGTTGATCGGCGTGCTCAAAGGCGCTGTTATGACCCTTGCTGATTTTGCTCGTGAATTACAACGCCATGTCGAAATGGATTGGATGGCGGTCTCCTCATATGGTTCTGGCACAAAGTCCAGCGGAGTCGTTCGTATCCTGAAAGATTTAGATCGAGATATCACTGGACGTGAGGTCCTCATTATCGAAGATATCGTCGATACCGGATTGACGCTGGCTTGGTTAAAGTCGAACTTGGAATCTCGTGGCGCTAAGAGCGTGGAAATTCTTACGATGCTTCGCAAACCTGATGCGGCCAAGGTTGCGGTTGATGTGAAGTATGTTGGTTTTGAAATTCCCATCGAGTTTGTAGTTGGTTACGGTTTAGATTTCGATGAGAAGTATCGCAACCTCGATTTCATTGGCGTACTAGCGAAACATATGTACTCATAATGGCGGCGAAGAAAAAGAAGAAATCCCCTTCAGTTAAGAAGGTCACCATCAAGCGTCCAAATATGCGCAAAGTTATGCGCGGTCCACTTTTCTGGATTCTCATTGCGTTGATTGCAATCTCATTCTTCGGAAATATTTCTGGCAGCGGAGCCAAGTTTGTAAAGGTTGATACCTCGAAGATTTTGACCGCTATTACCGAGAATAAGGTCGAATCGGCACGAGTAATCGATAAAGATCAACGAATCGAAGTCGTTCTGAAAAAGGGCGATTACATCAATGGCTCAAATCAAGTATTTGCATCATATGTGACGGGTGAAGAGCCATCCATTGTTGCGCTACTGACTTCAAATCCACCGGCAAAAGCTTGGGATATTAAAGTTCCCACGACCTCATTCCTCGCTAATTTAGCGATGAGCTTTCTTCCGCTCTTGCTTATTGGTTTTCTCTTTATGCTCTTTATGGGCAATGCCCAAGGCGGAAAGAAAATCTTTAGCTTCGGCCGATCACGTGCGAAACAACAGACCAAAGAGATGCCGAAGAACACCTTTGCAGATGTTGCGGGTGCCGATGAGGCGGTCGCTGAACTCCGTGAAATCAAGGACTTTCTCGCCGATCCAAAGCGCTATCAAGATATGGGTGCAAAGATTCCAAAAGGCGTTTTGCTTTACGGTCCTCCCGGAACGGGAAAGACGTTGCTCGCCCGCGCTGTTGCTGGTGAAGCGAACTGTCCATTCTTCTCTATCTCTGGCTCTGACTTTGTCGAAATGTTTGTCGGTGTTGGTGCTTCGCGAGTACGCGATCTCTTTGCTCAAGCTAAAGCAGCCGCCCCAGCAATCATCTTCCTCGATGAGATTGATGCCGTTGGACGTCAACGTGGCGCCGGTCTTGGTGGCGGTAACGATGAGCGCGAGCAGACTCTCAATCAATTACTTGTAGAGATGGATGGCTTTGAAGCAAATGGCCAAGTCATTCTCATTGCCGCAACCAACCGTCCCGACGTTCTAGATCCAGCACTTCTTCGTCCCGGTCGCTTTGATCGTCAGATTCCAGTTGATCGGCCAGACCTCAAAGGTCGAGCAGCGATTCTGGAAGTTCATGCCAAAAATAAGCCGTTGGCAAAGGCGGTTGATCTCAATGAATTCGCAAAGCGCACTCCAGGTTTTACCGGTGCGGATTTGGCAAATGTATTAAATGAAGCCGCACTCTTAACGGCTCGTCACAACGCCAAGATCATTACTGTGGAAGCACTTGATGAGGCGATTGATCGAGTCATGGCCGGCCCACAGCGCACAACGCACTTAATGACAGAGGATGAGCGACGTATCACTGCTTATCACGAGGGTGGTCACGCGCTTGTTGCGCGCGCTCTTACTCAAACCGATCCAGTACATAAGATCACGATCATGCCGCGCGGTCGCGCACTTGGCTACACCATGATCTTGCCGGAAGAGGATCGATACGCAACTACGCGTAATCAACTGCTCGATCAGCTTGCCTACTCACTTGGTGGTCGTGCTGCGGAGGAGTTAATTTTCCACGATCCAACCACTGGTGCTTCCAATGATATTGAGAAGGCCACAAATCTTGCCCGTTCCATGGTTACTCAATATGGAATGACCGAACGAGTTGGCGCAATCAAACTTGGCGTCAGCGAAGGTGATCCATTCTTGGGTCGCAACTATGGTCATACGCGTGATTATTCAGAAGAGATGGCAGCGATCGTAGATGAAGAAATTCGTTCACTGATTGAGACCGCCCATCAAGAGGCCTTCGATATTCTGGTTGAAAATCGCGATATTTTAGATGCGCTTGTCATCGAACTTCTTGAGAAGGAAACCCTGCTCAAAGAAGAGATCGAGAAAATATTTGCAAAGGTTCGTTCGGCAAAGCCACGTCCAGCTTGGACCGGTTCTGCTACCCGCATTCCTAGCCAACAGCCACCAGTCCCAACATCGCCAGCGAAGAAGAGCGTTTTTGCCAGCGAGCCAGAAGCTCCGGTTGCAAAGAAAGTTGCCAAGCGAGCTGCGGTGAAGAAGAAAGCTGCGCCGGAAAGTGAGTGAGATTAACTCTGTCTCTATGGGACCAAATGAAGGTGCCGCAGTAGGAGAGTTTGATCATGATCGAGCAGAACGTGCGGTTCGGGAACTTCTCATCGCAATTGGCGAAGATCCAACCCGCGAAGGTTTACTTGAGACCCCAGCTCGAGTTGCGCGTGCAATGCGCGAAAACTTTGCTGGGCTCTTTCAAGAACCCTCGGAAGTTCTCTCGACCACCTTCGACATTGGTCATAACGAACTCGTAATCGTTCGCGATATCGAAGTCTTCTCACATTGCGAACATCACCTCACTCCTTTTCATGGCTATGCCCACATCGGATATATCCCGGGTGAATCTGGTCAGATTACTGGCCTCTCGAAATTGGCTCGGATTGTTGATCTCTATGCAAAGCGGCCACAAGTACAAGAGCGCTTAACCACTCAAATCGCAGATGCGCTTGTCGAAGGTTTAGATGCGGCTGGCGTCATCGTTGTGATTGACTGCGAACACTTATGTATGTCCATGCGCGGAGTGCGCAAATCAGAAGCACGAACTCTTACGAGTGCAGTTCGTGGGCAGCTGAGAAATCCTGCGACGCGAGCAGAGGCGATGAGCCTAATAACTGCTCCACATCATTAAGAATTAAATATGAGCGACGAACGCACGTTGGTGATGGGCATTCTCAATATCACACCAGATTCCTTTGCCGACGGTGGTCGTCATAATTCTTTCGAAAGTGCCCTTGCCCGCGCAAAAGTGATGATTGCCGAAGGCGTCGACATCATTGATATAGGTGGCGAATCAACCCGACCTGGTGCCGCTCGCGTGAGTGCCGACGAAGAGATTGAGCGAACCATTCCCATCATTACCGAGTTAAAAGAATTGGGAATTCCAACAAGTATCGACACCATGCGAGCAAGTACGGCGCAAGCCGCTATCTCCGCCGGCGCTGCATACGTCAATGATGTAAGCGGTGGTCTGGCAGATGAGAAGATGGCGAAGTTGATGGCCGCGCATCCAGATATTCAATATATAGCGATGCATTGGCGTGGACATTCCGAAGATATGCAGAGCAAAGCCAACTACAAGAACGTAGTTAGCGAGGTTAAGGATGAACTTGAGGACCGTGTTGAGGCGCTCATAAAGAGTGGGGTCAACGCCGAGCAAATAATTTTGGATCCTGGTCTAGGTTTTGCAAAGACGGCCGAACACAACTGGGAGATATTGCGCAACCTTGATCGTTTCGCGCTACTTGGTTTTCCGTTACTGATCGGAGCTTCCCGTAAGAGTTTCTTGGGCGTGCTCTTGGAAGAACCAGATCCAGACCTGCGCGAAGCTGCATCAATTGCAATCACTACTGAAGTTGCCCGCCAAGGAGTTTGGGCGGTACGGACGCATGGAGTTAAGGCTCATGTTGATGCCATAAAAGTTGTAGCGGAGCTTTCCAAATGAGCGATCTAATTCGAGTTACCGGAATTTCAGCGACCGGCTTTCACGGAGTCTTTGAAGAGGAGCGCCGATCGGGTCAGGTATTTATCGTCGATGTCGAACTTCGAGTTGATCTTGCGCTGCCCGGTGCCACCGATGATGTGACAACAACAGTGGATTATGGCGCCGTGGCGAAAGTTGTCGAAGGTGAAATTAAGGGCGAGCCAGTTAATTTGATTGAGAAGCTGGCATCGAGAATTTCCTCCCGGATTTTTAGCGAATTCAACTTGGTCGATTCGCTGGTAGTGACGGTGCATAAACCAAGTGCGCCAGTACAAGTTCTGACATCCGATATCTCAATAAGCATCGAACGATTTCGATGAAGGTAGTAATTGCGCTTGGCTCAAACCTTGGCGAAAGTTTCTCAATTTTAGAATCGGCAGTTGAGAAAATATCGGAAATTATTACTGTCACCAATCTCTCCAGCTTCATCGAGACCGAGCCGGTTGGTGGCCCAGAACAACCGAATTACATCAACGCAGTTCTTATTGGTGAAAGTGAAATTGAGCCGCTGGAACTACTCCATCATCTTCAAAGAATCGAAAACGAATTTGGACGCACTCGTGAAGTGCGTTGGGGAGCCAGAACACTTGATTTAGATTTAATCGACGCAGGCGGTCTACTGATTAACTCTCCTGAACTAGAGCTGCCACATCCTCGGGCTCATGAGCGCGCCTTTGTATTGCAGCCTTGGGTGGAGATTGATCCCCACGCGAGTATTCCGGGGAGAGGCGCTATCGCCTCGCTTTTGAGTGAGATAGAGGAGTAACCTTTTCCCACGAGCCCGGTACCCGGAAAGGACTGGAGCATGAACCTAGATCTCAAGCACCCAATGGCCTTTGTTCCAACTATGGGTGCGCTTCATCCTGGGCATCAATCGCTCATCAAAATTGCAAAAACCTACGCCCCCAATATTTTGGTGAGCATCTTTGTTAACCCACTTCAATTTGAAAACCCAATCGACCTAGAAAAGTATCCACGCGATTTAGCTGGGGATATTGAAAAGGCGGAGGGAGCTGGTGCCACATTTGTCTGGGCTCCGACCGTGGAAGAGATTTATCCGGATCAACCCCAGATAATTTCAGCCGGAGAACTTGGAAATAAATTTGAAGGCGTCCATCGATTTGGCCACTTTGATGGCGTACTCACCGTTGTCAAAAGACTCTTTGATCTCACAGCCCCCGAGTTTGCCATCTTTGGTGAGAAAGATTTCCAGCAACTATTTCTCATCAAACGTATGGTCCGTGATTTAAATATTCCTATCGAAATTATTACCGCGCCAATTATTCGTGAGCGTGATGGACTTGCCATGTCCTCCAGAAATGTGAGGCTGAGCGAGAAAGGCCGCAACGCTGCACTCGTAATATCACGGGCGCTAAGCGGGGCAGCAACCCAACAAAACCTCTCGGCAGCGCGTAAAGCGCTCCATGAAACGCTGGCGAGCGAGAAGTCTTTCGCCCTGGACTATGCCGAAATAATCGATGCAGACACCTTTGAACTCGCGACCGAATCAACCATGAAACCCCGGGCGTTAGTTGCTGGCTGGGTGGAAGATGTTCGCTTGATAGACAATATGGCGATGAAACCTGGAGCTGGCATATGAAATTACTTACCGGAAAGCCAGGCTGGACCGTACAAGCAGATGTAATTGTGATTGGCTCTGGTGTTGCAGGTTTAACAACCGCGCTCAATCTTCGTGCATCAAAACTTTCGGTTCTACTAGTAACAAAAGCGAAAATTGATGAGGGTTCTACTAAGTGGGCACAGGGTGGAATTGCTGCCGCCCTTGGTCCAGGCGATACGCCCGATCAACATAAGAAGGATACTTTGACGGCTGGCGCCGGACTTTGCGATATCGCCGCGGTTGATGTGCTGGTGACCGAAGGGCCAGAAGCAGTTCGAAAGTTAATTGCACAAGGCGCGGTATTTGATAAATCAGAGACTGGTGAAATCGCCTTAACTCGCGAGGGCGGCCATCTTCGCAATCGAATTCTTCATGCTGGCGGCGACGCAACCGGTGCCGAAGTTTCGCGCGCGCTCTTGGCTGCAGTTAATGATGATGAAGGAATTGAAGTCATCGAGAATGCGCTTGCCATCGATGTGCTTCAGAGCGCCGCGGGCGCAGTATGTGGCGTAACTTTGCACGTAATCAATGCCGGAAGTCGTGATGGAGTTGGTCGCGCGCTGGCGAAAGCCGTTGTCATCGCCACAGGCGGTCTTGGTCAGGTCTATTCGCAAACCACAAACCCACCGGTCTCTACCGGCGATGGCGTTGCACTGGCGCTTCGAGCAGGAGCTGAAGTCGCCGACGTTGAATTCATTCAATTTCATCCCACTGTTCTCTGGCGCGAGAGCGCAAGTGGGGGGCAACAACCGCTCATTAGTGAAGCGGTACGTGGTGAAGGCGCGCTCTTGCTCAACGATAAAGGCGAGCGATTTATGAAAGAGAAACATCCGCTGGCAGAACTCGCTCCGCGCGATATCGTGGCAAAAGAAATTTTCATTCAGATGAAAGAGTCGAATTCTCCTCATGTTTGGTTGGATGCAACTACCGTTCCAGATTTCGAGAAGCGTTTCCCAACTATCTATGCCTCCTGCCTAGAAAATGGGATCGACCCAAAGAGTCAGGCAATTCCCGTGGCTCCTGCTTCGCACTACGCATCCGGTGGTGTCCGCGTTGATCTCAACGGTCAGACAACGGTGCCGGGACTTTATGCTTGTGGCGAGACCGCATGCACAGGTGCACATGGTGCGAATCGCCTTGCCTCTAATTCATTGCTGGAAGGATTGGTATTTGGCGCGCGAATTGCAGCGCACATTGCCGCCCATCCGGCACCACAACTTGAACCGGAAGATGCACCCGCACATTTCCTGCTCAACCCCGCAATCCAATTGCCATTGCAATTAGCGATGAGCCAAGGCGCGGGCGTAATGCGCTCGGCTGCCTCGCTCAAAGAGACGCTTGGAATATTGGAGCAACTAGCAACTCGCACTAGCACGGAACCTTGTATCGAAGCGTGGGAGGCGACAAACCTTTATCTCCTCGCTATTGCCATCATTCGCGGTGCGGCAGAGCGTAAGGAATCTCGAGGTTCGCATTGGCGGAGTGATTTTCCGGAACCAAGTTTGGATTGGCAGCGAAGAATTATTCAGCGAATTGATAGTGATGGAGTTTGGCATATGCGTTATGAAGAGGTGAAGTAATGGCACTGAGCGAGAAGTTAACCGCCGAATTATTGGCGCTAGATCTCAATCCTGAATATGTGCATTGGGTGGCAAGCGCAACCATTAAAGAAGATCTAAATGGCGGCGAAGATGTCACATCTGTGGCCACTATTCCAGCAGCACAATTATCGATTGCCGATTATCGGGCTCGCAAAGCCGGAACCGTGGCCGGATTGCATATTGCCGCGGCGGTTCTAGAAATTTGTGGAATTACTGATTATGAAATCAAAGTGTCGGAAGGCACTCATGTGGAAGCCGGGCAAGTTCTGCTTGTCGCAAAGGGAAATACTCGAGATCTGCTACTGAGTGAAAGAAGCGCCCTCAACTTCCTTGGACGCTTGAGCGGTATCGCAACGCTAACTCGTCGATGGGTTGATGAGGTAAAGGGCTATCCAGTAGCAATTAGAGATACTCGAAAGACCACACCGTTACTTCGCGAACTCGAGAAATTTGCCGTTAGAGCAGGCGGCGGCGTGAATCACCGAATGTCGCTCTCGGATGCCGCGCTCATCAAAGATAACCATATTGTGGCCGCCGGCGGAGTCTCACAGGCATTTAAAGCGGTACGCGAGAAATATCCGAATATTGAAGTAGAAGTCGAAGTAGATCTGTTGGAACAGCTTCGCGAAGTTGTAGCTGCGGGTGCCGATCTAGTTCTTCTCGACAATATGAATATTGAACAATGTCGTGCCGCAGTGGAGATTGTTACAGGGGCTACCAAGTTGGAGGCATCTGGTGGGCTGTCCCTTGAAAATGCTAAAGCTTATGCGGCGACCGGAGTTGATTATCTAGCGGTCGGCGCGCTAACACATTCCGCAGTTGTTCTCGATATTGGTCTCGATCTAAGGATGGCGTAAATGTTATTAACAATCGATATCGGCAATACAAATACCGTTCTAGGTATTTTTGATGGTGAAAAGTTGGCGAAGTCATGGCGAGTAAAGACCGACCCTCGCGATACCTCCGATGAACTTTGGCTGCGTTATAAGTCGCTGATTGAAGGTTACGAAGTCACGGGCCTTGCCGTATGCTCAACTGTTCCAGCCTCGCTGCGCGAAGTAAGAACAATGATCTCTCAGTATTTCTCCAATACTCCGACTACTCTGGTTGAGCCCGGAATTAAAACTGGCGTTCCACTACTCGTGGATAATCCCAAAGAGATTGGCGCCGATCGGATAGTCAACACTTTGGCGGCTCACACTCTCTACGGCGAGCACGGACCCTGCATAGTTGTCGATTTCGGAACTTCAACAAATCTCGACGTTGTATCACCAAAGGGAGAATTTCTCGGTGGCGCCCTCGCCCCCGGAATTGAAATCTCAGTCGAAGCACTTGCAGCGAGAGCGGCTCAACTTCGCAAAGTTGAACTAGTCGTACCAAAGAACATCATCGGTAAGAACACCGTGGAAGCGCTCCAATCGGGAACTATTTATGGATTTGCTGGCCAAGTCGATGGCTTAGTTCTGCGCATCATTGACGAACTAGAAATTCAATATCCTGATGCCGGCCCAGTGACGGTAATTGCTACTGGGGGATTAGCTCCACTCGTGATGGGGATTGCCGAAAATATCGATTTTCATGAGCCAGATTTAACGCTGATTGGACTTCGACTAGTTCATGAGCGCAATCACTAAACGGTAGACTTCCCACTCTTATGAGCGAGAATAATTCAGTTACCGCGCCGGCCGAAGACGATCTACCCGAACAACTTCGAATTCGTCGTGAAAAGCGAGCTGCAATTATTGCCAAGGGCCAAGAGCCATACCCAGTCTCGGTTCCTCGCACCGCATCACTCAAAGCAATCCGCGAAGAACATGCCGGTCTTGAAACGGATACCGCCACTGGGATTATTGAAAGTGTCGCAGGTCGAGTTATCTTCAAGCGCGATACCGGCAAACTCTGCTTTGCCACTTTACGCGAAGGTGATGGCACCGAACTTCAAGCAATGCTCTCACTCGACAAGGTCGGTCAAGATGCACTCGATGCTTGGAAGAGCGAGATTGATTTAGGTGACTTGGTCAGCGTTACTGGTGAAGTAATCACATCAAAGCGCGGTGAACTTTCGATTCTGGCCAACTCATTTAATATTGCGGCAAAATCACTTCGACCATTACCGGTCGAACATAAGCCGCTCTCGGAAGAGACGCGCGTTCGGATGCGATATGTGGATCTCATCGTTCGACCTGAAGCCAGAACAACTGCGCGACTTCGCCCAGCTGTGATGCGTTCACTTCGTGAAACCTTCAATGCCCGCGAGTTCATCGAAGTCGAGACACCAATGCTCCAGGTCATGCACGGTGGCGCGACGGCTCGTCCATTTAAAACCTTAAGTAATGCCTACGATATGGAACTCTTCCTGCGTATTGCGCCAGAGCTCTTCCTAAAGCGTTGCGTTGTTGGTGGCCTCGAGCGCGTCTTTGAAATTAACCGAAACTTCCGAAATGAAGGCGCTGACTCAAGTCACTCGCCCGAATTTGCAATGATTGAGAGCTATGAGGCATATGGAGATTGGAACTCCATTGCCGAACTCACTCGCACGCTAGTTCAAAATGCAGCGATGGCGGTTTCGGGAAGCCATGTTGTTACACATCACGATGGTCGCCAGCTCGACCTTGGTGGAACTTGGCGGGAAGCAAATCTTTATGACCTAATCTCTGAAGGTGTTGGCACCGAAGTAACGCCACAAACTTCTTATGAGAGTCTCAAAGAGATGGCGATAAAGCTCGGCATGAAGGTGGATCCAAAGTGGATTACCGGAAAGCTGGCGGAAGAGATTTTTGAACATACCTCTGCCGATCAACTCGCTGGTCCGATTTTTGTTAAGGGATATCCAGTCGATACTTCTCCACTTGTTCGAGAGCATCGAACTATTCCTGGAATTGTTGAGAAGTGGGATTTGTATGTCGAGGGATTTGAACTCGCCACTGGATACTCAGAACTCATTGATCCGGTAATTCAACGCGAACGTCTGACCGAACAATCATTGCTGGCTGCCAAGGGCGACCTAGAGGCAATGCAACTCGATGAAGATTTCTTGCGCGCCATGGAATATGCCATGCCACCAATGGGTGGAATGGGAATGGGTGTTGATCGCTTGTTAATGGCTCTGACCGGTCTTGGCATTCGCGAAACTATTCTCTTCCCACTGGTTAAGCCAGAGGAATAAGCCGTTTAATGTCTATTGAAATCCGTGCCGCACGCACCAGCGATGTAAAACAAATCCGCGAGCTTATTGATACTTACGCGGTTCCTGGCCGCATGCTTGGAAAAGAGACCGTAACTCTTTTTGAAAGCGTCCAAGAATTTACCGTTGCCGTTGAAGGCGATCTCGTCGTAGGTTGCGGAGCTCTTCACGTGCTTTGGGAAGATCTGGCTGAAGTCCGCACTGTTGCGGTCTCGCCGAATTTCCAGCGCCAAGGAATTGGCCACAAGATTTTGGATGCAATCGTTGAACGGGCAATGAGCGTTGGCGTAAAACGAATCTTCTGCCTCACCTTTGAAACCGAGTTTTTCGGCTCGCATGGCTTTGAAGTAATCGAAGGCACCCCAGTCAGCCACGAGGTCTATGGCGAACTCCTTCGCTCCTATGATCAAGGAGTCGCCGAATTCCTCGACCTTGAGAGCGTGAAGCCAAATACCCTTGGCAATACCCGAATGCTCAAGATTCTCGCCTAATTCGGGCATAAATAGCCCCTGGGCGGGGTTTACTGAAAGTAATCTCAAGCAGCGGGCACCTGCCCGTAAGCAATAGGCTTGGCGATACAAGTCCAAGCAATACAAGTCCAAGAAATACCAGTCCAACCACCCTGGAGGTAGCTAGATGTTCGAGCGCTTTACCGATCGAGCCCGCCGCGTAGTGGTCCTTGCCCAAGAAGAGGCACGGATGCTCAACCACAACTACATCGGCACCGAGCACATTCTCCTTGGCCTGATTCACGAGGGCGAAGGCGTTGCCGCAAAGGCGCTGGAGGCACTGAACATCTCACTCGAGGCTGTGCGCTCGCAGGTAGAGGAGATTATTGGTCAAGGCCAACAAGCTCCATCAGGACATATTCCATTTACACCTCGCGCAAAGAAAGTTCTCGAGCTCTCACTTCGCGAAGCGCTACAACTTGGCCACAACTACATCGGCACTGAACATATTCTGCTTGGTTTAATTCGCGAAGGTGAAGGCGTTGCCGCTCAAGTTCTCGTAAAACTTGGCGCAGATCTGCCACGCGTTCGCAATCAAGTTATTCAACTGCTCTCTGGCTACCAAGGCAAAGAGGCTGCTACATCTGGCGGCCCAGCCGAAGGAACTCCATCTACTTCACTTGTTCTCGATCAATTTGGTCGCAACCTCACCCAAGCAGCGCGCGAAGGAAAACTTGATCCAGTTATTGGCCGCGATAAAGAGATTGAACGCGTTATGCAAGTTCTCTCACGTCGCACCAAGAACAACCCAGTTCTCATTGGTGAGCCTGGTGTAGGTAAGACTGCAATCGTTGAAGGTCTTGCACAATCAATTATTAAAGGCGATGTACCAGAGACTCTGAAAGATAAGCAGGTCTACGCACTTGATCTTGGCGCACTTGTCGCCGGTTCGCGTTATCGCGGAGATTTTGAAGAGCGCCTAAAGAAGGTGCTCAAAGAGATCCGCACCCGCGGGGATATCGTTCTCTTCATCGATGAGATTCATACCCTCGTTGGAGCTGGTGCAGCAGAAGGCGCAATAGATGCGGCAAGCATCTTAAAGCCAATGTTGGCACGCGGTGAACTCCAGACAATCGGTGCAACTACCCTAGATGAATATCGCAAGCACCTCGAGAAGGACGCTGCGCTCGAGCGTCGTTTCCAACCTATTCAAGTCGCTGAGCCAACAGTTGCTCACACTATTGAAATTCTTAAGGGTCTTCGCGATCGCTACGAATCACATCACAAGGTTTCCATCTCTGACGACGCCCTCGTTGCAGCTGCGACTTTGGCAGATCGCTATATCTCAGATCGCTTCCTTCCAGATAAGGCGATTGACCTTATTGATGAGGCTGGATCACGTCTTCGCATTCGTCGCATGACCGCTCCACCAGAGCTTCGTGCCTATGACGAGAAGATTGCTAACGCTCGCAAAGAGAAGGAATCAGCTATTGATTCCCAAGACTTTGAGCGCGCGGCAGCACTTCGCGATAACGAGAAGAACTTAATTGCGGAGAAGGCGGAGAAGGAGAAGGCCTGGAAGGCTGGCGACCTCGATGTCGTTGCTGAGGTTAATGAAGAACTCATTGCCGAAGTTCTTTCGACTGCAACTGGAATTCCAGTATTCAAACTTACCGAGCAGGAGACTGCACGTCTGCTTCGCATGGAAGATGAATTGCATCGCCGTGTTATCGGTCAAGACCAAGCAATTAAGGCTTTGTCGCAAGCAATTCGTCGTACTCGCGCCGGTCTTAAAGATCCTCGCCGTCCTGGTGGCTCCTTTATCTTCGCCGGTCCTTCCGGTGTTGGTAAGACCGAGCTCTCGCGCACACTTGCACAATTCCTCTTTGGTGATTCTGATGCACTTATCCAATTGGATATGTCGGAATACTCCGAGAAGCACACCGCCTCACGACTCTTCGGCGCCCCTCCAGGCTTCGTTGGTTATGACGAGGGTGGACAGCTCACCGAGAAGGTACGCCGCAAGCCATTCTCTGTCGTTCTCTTTGATGAGGTCGAGAAGGCTCACCCAGATATCTTCAACTCACTTCTACAAGTTCTAGAAGATGGACGCCTCACCGATTCCCAAGGTCGAGTCGTCGATTTCAAGAACACCATCATCATCATGACCACCAACCTCGGTACTCGCGATATCTCAAAGACACTCGGACTTGGTTTCCACAACTCCGATGATGTCCTTGGAAATTACGAGCGCATGAAGGCCAAGGTCAGCGATGAACTCAAGACCCACTTCCGTCCGGAATTCCTGAACCGTATCGATGACATCATCGTCTTCCATCAACTATCAGAGGCCGAGATTGTTCAAATCGTTGACCTCATGATTGTGAACTTGGATGAGCGACTACGCGCGCGCGATATGGGTATCGAACTCACTACTGCGGCTAAGGCACTGCTTGCAAAGCGTGGATACGACCCACTTCTCGGAGCGCGCCCACTTCGTCGTTGCATTCAACGCGAAATTGAGGATGTACTCTCAGAGAAGATTCTCTTCGGCGATATCAAGGCGGGCGAGATTGCCCTTGTTGATGTGAAGGATGTAGATGGCAAGGAAGAATTCACATTCACAAGTACACCAAAGTCATCACTTCCAGATTCACCGGAAGATCTAGCGGAAGCGCCAACAGCTAACTAACTAGCTAATTTAAAGCTCTTGCCGGTGGCCTCAATCAGGCCATCGGCAATTAGCGTTTTTAGGGCCATTTCTAATTGGGATTCATGAGGCCAACTCTTCATAAGTAGCGTTTTAGTCGCGCGATCTCGCTCTTTGAGCACTTTCATCACAACGCCGCGGCATTGCCGATCGCTGCCCTCAAATTTAGCTTGCCGCTTAATCTCCATCTCGGGATAGCCGGCGGCTCTCCACGCACAATCTTTAGCCAGAAAACATTGATCGCATTTAGGCGAGCGCGACGTACAGATGAGCGCGCCAAATTCCATAGTCGCAGCGGCCCAAGTATCACCTCGAAGCGAAGGTATGAGTTCGGAGCGAAGCTTCTTTTCAACGAGGGATGGCGAATTGGA
>CAILWW010000053.1 GCA_903838035.1 uncultured Actinomycetes bacterium
TGCAGGTGCAGGAATATCCGCGCCGGCCTCGGCCATCAACTTATCAATCTCTGCCTGGCCTTCGCCTTTAGCAAGAAGAATTGCAATAGGCGCACCAACCTCAACATGTGCACCATTCTTAGCCAAATACTTCCCGAGGATTCCATCGGTTTCAGCAGGTACTTCAACCAAAGCCTTCTCGGTCTCGACCTCTGCCATGGATTGACCAACGATGAAGGAAGCGCCTTCTTCTAGAAGCCACTTCGCAATAATTGCTTCGGTTGCGTTAGCCAGAACTTCTGGCATTCTCATAATCGATGCCATATTAGTTTCCGCCAAATCCAGCTTTAACGCGGGCAAGTCCAGCAATGACTTCTTCTACTCCGGCAATTGCCGCACGCTCGAGAACCTTAGAGATGGAAGGCGATGCTTCTCCGCCATGAACGCGTTGGACAGGTTGATCAAGCCAATCGAAGTAACGACGTTGAATCTCATCGGCTAACCATCCGCCGTATGAAGTTCCTTGGGCGCCTTGTTCAACAATCAGAACATTGTTGGTCTTCTTGATTGATGCCTCAACGGTGGTCCAGTCAAAGGAGGCGCGATCGAGCCAGCGCAGATCGATAACTTCTGCATCCATTCCGGTCTGCTCAACAGCGGTGAGTGAATGCTTCACCATGGAGAGATAGGTAAGGACAGTTACATCTTTACCTTCGCGACGAATATTGGCCTTGCCGAATGGGATTTGATAGCTGAAATCGTTCTCCGGAATATCGCCCATATCTTGATAGAGATCAACATGCTCAAGTACAAGTACTGGATCTTGCAGTGCGAGTGCCGCATTCATTAATCCGATGTATTCGGATGGAGTCGATGCAGCAACGATGCGCCAACCTGGGCTAGTAACAAATATTCCAGCAGGATCCATTAAGTGTTGTGATCCATATCCGCTGCCCATTGCAACCTTGGTACGCAGAACGAGCGGAACTGGATTCTGTCCGCCAAACATATGGCGAGCTTTTCCGATTTGGTTAAAGACTTGGTCGGCTGCCACCCACATGAAGTCTGGATACATAAATTCCACAATCGGACGGAAGCGGCCATCAAGTGCCATACCTCCACCAAGACCAGCAAAAGCATTCTCGCTAATTGGTGTTCCAAGAACGCGATCTGGATATTTCTTGGAGAGACCCTTTGTTGCACCGTTGGTTCCACCGTTGAGACGGTGAATATCTTCACCGAGTACAACGATTCGGGAATCCTTCTCCATTGCGGCATCGATTACGCCAGCAACGGCATCGACAAACTTCACATTGGCTTTTGCGCCAGAGTCTTTAAGTGGCTCAAGTGTGCGGGCACCATTGAGTTCAGAGGCATCTCCGCGAACTCCAACGTTGACGAATGAGATATCAGGCCAGAGCGAAGGCTTGATGCGACGCTTTCCTGGCGCATCTGGGTTTGCTTCAAGGAGAGCTTCTGCAGCTTTACGATTAGCAGTAAGCGCCTGTTCGCGAACTGAGTCCACGCCAGCTTGATCGATAAGACCGAGCGCAATCATCTCGTTTGCAACGCGAAGTAGCGGATCGCGGGCACGCCATTCCGCCTCTTCTTCCTTGGAGCGATAACCAAATGCGCTGCCAGGGAATGGGCCATTTTGATGGAAGTAGCGATAGACATCGGCTTCGATAACAACCGGACCTTTACCAGAGCGCATATGTGATTCGGCTTCGCGCATAGCAAGGTGTACCGCCAGCGGATCCATTCCATCGACTTTCCAAGATGGAATCGCAAATCCAAGTGCGCGCGCAGAAAGTCTTGGCTCTGCGGTTACTTCAGAGACGTGGGTCGATACTGCATAAAGATTATTTTCGATGAAGAAAGCCATTGGCAACTTCCAGGCCGCAGCAAGGTTCATTGTTTCAAGTACAGAACCAATATTTACTGCGCCATCGCCAAAGTAAGAGACGGTGATGTTATCGGTTAAAGCTTTGCGTTGCGCCCATGCATTTCCAGCAGCGAGTGGAACACCACCACCAACGATGGCATTTGTGCCAAGCGCACCTGCTTCAAAGTGTTGAAGGTGCATCGAGCCACCACGACCACTGCAATAACCTTGTGCCAGACCGAGAATTTCAGCGAGCGTCTTCTGCAAAACTTCTTGCAGCGCTGGAGTGACAAGACCGGTGACATCCAAGCGTCCACCGGAAACATGGTTAATAACTTTTGCTAGGAATTGATGGTGTCCGCGGTGCGAACCATTAATGGCATCTTTTGTTCCAAGACTGACGATGGAACCAACCGCGCCGCCTTCTTGTCCGATACTTGAGTGAGCTGGTCCGTGAACCAGGCCTTCGCCTGCGAGTTCGAGTACAACTTCTTCAAAGGCGCGGATCAGGTGCAATTGACCGAGCATCGTTTCTAGAAGTTGGGGATCGGCCTTCTTCCAATCTTCTGCAGTGGTCTTGAGTTCGACCCATGGAGCGGCAGGTTGGAGTTGGTTACGGTCAGACATAGGACGATCTCCTCGGCACTGAGTTGTGGACGTAAGAGAAGGATAAACTCAGATTGCATCCAATCACAAGAAAAATCTCGCTAAATCTTCCCTTTTTGCCTAATTTCGGGCTAGATTGTATCCAATCAAGGGATTGGAGCGAGAAAATGGCTGGAATTCCAGGCTTACGAGGCACCGAACACATCGGTTTTACCGTTCCTGACCTAGATCAGGCCGAGCGCTTCTTCGTCGATGTAATCGGATGCGAGAAGATCTACAGCCTCGGGCCCTTCATCAAAGAGGATGATTGGATGCAAGTTCACCTTGGCGTCCACCCCCGCACCGTTATGCGCGAGCTCCGATTCTTTCGTTGTAAGTACGGACCTAACTTTGAGATTTTTCAATATGAGGCGGCCGACGGCCAAGCGCCCGAGCCGAAGAATTCCGATATTGGTGGACATCACCTGGCTTTCTACGTCGATGATTTTGATTCTGCATTGGAGTACCTCAAGGGCCAAGGCGTGGAAATTATGGGAGAGCCCACATTGAGTAAGAGCCATAGTGAAGGACAGAAGTGGGTCTACTTCAAAGCCCCATGGGGAATGCAATTTGAACTCGTTAGCTTCCCAAATGGAAAAGCTTACGAAGCCAATGCCACCACAAAACTCTGGCACCCAGCGCATCCCGGTGAGTAATTAATGGTTGATAAATTAGATAGCGACCTGGCACTTAGCCAGCAGATTGCAAACTCGGTAAAGCAAGAGATTCTTGCCGGAAAATATCCACCGGGTGTTCGCGTTCGGCAAGAAGATATTGCCGAGCAATTTGGCGCATCGCGCTCGCCAGTTCGCGAAGCACTTCGCATTCTAGAAGCAGATGGCCTGATCAAGCTTGTGGCACACACTGGAGCCTGGATTGCAGATTTATCCCAAGCGGAGTGTGAAGAGATGTATCAACTTCGCGAGCGAGTAGAACCACTTCTTCTTCGTTTGAGTTTGCCGAGCTTAAGCGATGCGAAGATTTTAGAGTTAGAAAAACTTACGAAAGCGATGGAAGCAACAAAAGATGTAGAAGAGTTTCTCGCATTAGATCGAGAATTTCATCTACTGTCTTATTCCGGAGCCGATACGACTTTGGTTGGCGATATGGTCAATCGATTATGGAATACCACTCAGCACTATCGTCGTGCATATTCGCAGATGATGGCAGCCTCTTCATTTAAGCCAGCTCATTATGAGCATCACTTATTAGTCGCAGCTATGCGCAAAGGCGATGCCGATGATGCCGAACGAATTTTGTTCGGACATATTCGCAGAACTCGATTAGAGCTCTCGCAACACCCAGATATTTTTACGGCTATTAAGCCGGAATAATCTTCTCTGCGCGCAACTTGGCGAAGAGATCGAAGAAGGAATCCGGAGTTACTTGTACTTCTCGGAAGCCTGCTTTGCGGCTCTTGCCCATGTCGGCAAAGGTTTCAACTTGGCGACCGAGGTCAGCATCAGTGTGCCACCATGATGCAATCTCTGAAGCCTTATGAGGTGCAAGGTTGTATTTGGCAACAATCTTCTCCCACTCGGCATCCGCGCCAACCATACGTGGCTCAAGTGGTGAAAACTCTGCTGGATAGCCTGGATCAGTAACGCCAAAGTAATCAGCAATCAACTTCCAGAGTTGGCGCCAACGAAAGACATCGCCGTTGACGGTATTGAATGCTTCATTCTTTCCTGCTGGATCTGTTGCAGACCAAACTGCATGACGTGCAAGTAAACGTGCATCGGTAACGTCAGTGACGCCGTTGTACTGTTCTTTAGAACCAGGGAAAATAAAAGGAGTATTGGTCTCTTTGCAAATAGATGCATATACAGCGAGCGTGACACCCATGTTCATTGCATTTCCAAGCGCCCAACCGATCATGGTGTGTGGGCGATGGACCGACCAATAGAATCCTTGCTCCTTGGCTGCCTTGAACAAAATATCTTCTTGGGTGTAATAGAAATTATCGATTGGCAGACGAGCTTGCGACTCCTTAAATGGTGTCTCCATTGGAGTTGCTGCGTATGACTCGAATGGTCCGAGGTAATGCTTAAGTCCTGTGATCAAAACTGTGTGCTCGAGTGTGCGCTTCTGGGCAAAGGCATCGAGGGTGTTCTGCAACATTGCGCCATTGACCGCAATGTTCTCTTTCTCGGTATTTTGACGTGACCAAGTACAGAAGAAGAGGTGAGTGATGGGAAGGTCGGCAACTGCTGCCTTCACGCTTGCAGGATCGAGTACGTCGCCATAAACATGCTTTACGCCCGGAACGATAATTCCTGGTTTACGAGAGAGGCCATAGACAGCGTCGAATCCTTGACGCTGAAGCTCGGCGGCGATGTTATTGCCAGTGATGCCTGTAACTCCGATAACGAGGGCGTTCTTTGCCATGGTTACTCTCATTTCCTAGATAAGTTCGTACTGCGGATGTTATGTGAGACTACACATAAAGACAATATATTTCGATAAGCGTTCTATAACACTTGACGCCCTAGGCGTAGAGTGCCAAACTTTTAGATGTAATCACCCGAGCTAGTCGCCTACGAACATTGGAGTTCATCATGGGTCGAGTTTCTGGCAAGAACATCATTATCACCGGCGCAGGTTCTGGCATCGGCGAAGGTTTTGCTCGAATCTTCGGTCAAGAAGGCGCGAAGGTCGGAGTCTGCGATCTCAACACGGCGGCGGCAGAACGAGTCGCTAAGGTCATTAACGATGCTGGCGGGCAAGCAATTGCGCTTACCGCCGATGTCTCCAAACGCGATCAAGTGCGCGCCGCATTCAAAACTTTTGTCGATTGGGCTGGCTCGCTCGACGTCCTCTTCAATAACGCTGGATTTAACAAGCCCATGCACCTCATGGAAGTCACGGAGGAGAACTGGCACGCGATTATGGATGTGAATGGCCTCGGAGTATTGATCTGCACTCAAGAGGGCGGCAAGTACATGATTGCCCAGAAAAGCGGAAAAATTATCAACACCGCATCAATTGCCGGGCGTCAGGGCTATCCAGCTTTTGCACCATATTGCGCATCTAAATTTGCCGTTAATGCGCTAACTCAAGCAACTGCGCGTGGGCTCGCCGAACATAACATCACCTGTAATTCATTTGCTCCGGGAGTTGTCGATACACCTCTCTGGATCACGCTCGATGCCGACTTGATGGCAATGGGAGAATCCGAGCGACCAGGACAAGCCACCGAAGAGTTCTCGGCTGGCATTTTGCGCGGCCGCGCGGCAAAGCCGGAAGATCTGCAAGGAATGGCACTATTCCTTGCCTCCAAAGATTCCGATTACATGACTGGTCAGACAATCATGATTGATGGCGGAATGGTTCTAGTTTAAAAGCTGCTTACACAACGACTACAAAGAAACGAGTAATGAAATGAAAGCACTGCAATTCATGTCGCCAAATGTCATGGCCGTAAACGATATTGCCACGCCTAAAATTGCAGATGATGAAGTTCTGCTCGCGAGCCGTTCTGTTGGTATCTGCCACTCAGATATCGAACTTCTCGAAGGTCGCTACATCATTCCTTTCGAATACCCAATCATTCCTGGCCA
>CAILWW010000054.1 GCA_903838035.1 uncultured Actinomycetes bacterium
ACATCTTTTGCCTTTAGCGCATAAATTGAGGCCAAGCGCACAATCTCTTTGCGCCCCGGTGCAATATCTACTAACGCATAAATCGGGCCTTTCGCAGATACCCAATTACCTTCGTTGATGTAAGCACTAGCCAAGATTGATTGCGCCTCCAGGCAACGAGGATTATTTTTCACCTGCGATCGTGCGGCGGCGACTGCCTCATCCGGCGTCTGAGCGCTAAGAGCTAATTGCTGAGGAAAGTAGATTGTGCACGGCAGATAGGCAGATATCTTGTAATTCTTGCTGGCCGAAACGAATTTATAGTCGGCCAGGGCAAAATTCACGGAGATAAATGCTGTTACGACAACAAGAACACCTGTGGCAATGCGCAGTGGTAGTTCACTTGTGTGCAACTCCAACGGATTGATTCGCTGGCTCGCCCCAATGATGTACCCAGCGACCGCCCAAAATATAAATTTGTTGGGCAAGGTGATTGGACTAAGAGCTGAATTTGTGAAGAATACGAGTGAGAAGGCGGCAGCGACAGAACCAATCCAACGGTGAGATTCAGACTTGATGAGAATGACCAATGCGCGGATATAGAAGAGCACAAGAGCGCTAAACGCGATGACGCCAAATATACCGAGAGTGGCGAATGTCTGAACTATCGCAGAGTGAGCATCATTCGATATCACTGATTCGGTCATCTTGACCGAGGAGAGTGATCGGTATTTCTCATAATAATTGCCGTAATTATCTGGACCTACTCCAAGAAATATGTGATGAGCGAACTGGCTAAACCCGGAGTACCAAAAATCGGTACGAATACGCACATTTGCATCACCGGAAATCCCAGGGAATGGAATTTTTGCCATCGGGATGAGATAGATAATCTCAGCCCAGAGGATGACGAAAAATGCACCAATCCCCGTCCATACTTTGGTAGAGAGTTCGGGCAATTTAATGTTATGGCGAAGGAGATAAATCAACGCCACTGGAATTAGTAGCAAGAAATCCATCATTCCCTGCTTTGCGCCCACCTTCACCAGTATCCATAGGGAGAGCACAAAAATCAGAGCTAATGCAAGTGCGTGCATTCTCGATTTAATCCGCTTCCAGAAGAAGAGCGGAAATCCAGTTCCAAGCCAAGCGGCAAAGAAATCCAGGTTTCCCAACGTGGATCCAATCCCGCCATCGCCCGGCAATGTGAACCAGCCCCAGGCCTGAAAGAGTCCAAGCAGATCGACTATGCCGATGCCCGCTATGAGCCATGGATAAAATTTTGTGAATTGTGTGTCATCGACCTGAGAGAAGAAGAGCGCAATCACAATAAGCGCAAAGAGTGAAACTAATCCGGTATATCGACCAGTATCTCCAGTTAACCCGCTAATGATGTTATGACTATTGAGCAGCGAGGCGGTAGAAACAAGAACTAGACCAGCCAATGCGGCTTGCACTAACCGGGGAATTGAAGTTCTTGTTCGCCAGAGAATAAAGAGAACACCGAGAACTCCCGCTGAGAGCGAAAGTGAGACAAACTGCGGCGCAGCGTTGCGATCGAAATTTCGAGCAATCAGCCAAGTCGGCGCACATGAAATAGCAGTAATAACAAAGAGGACGCCCGGCAGCCACATGAGATTTGGCCGAGGCAGGTGAAGGGTGCTTCTCACGCACTAAGGGTGCCAACTATTGAGGCGTTGTGAATACCTTGTTCCTGTTTTAGGATGTCCACCATTTCGTGGTCATGTTGACTGACCGAAAGGTGGACAGAGATGCCTAATGTCACGCTTATGAAAAGCGGGATCAACGTCGTCCTCCTTGAGGACCATCCCCTCTACCGCGAGGGCTTAAAGAACTTCGTGCGCTCTGAATTTCCAACAGCTAACTTTCTTTACGAAGGGGCTGATGCATACGCGGCGCGAGCCGCCTGTGATGACAATTCGGTCTCAATCGCGATTGTTGATTTGCACTTGGGCGATGGTCGTTCTCCGGGTGAGATTGTCACTCTCTTCAGCTCCAAAAAGATTCCAGTTCTCGTCATTAGCGCCTTGAGTAATTTTGAATCCGTCAAAAGCGCATTTTCGATGGGGGCAAAGGGATTTGTGAGTAAGGATTCCTCCACCGACGAGATCAAGAAGGCCATTAAATCCATCATCGAAGGAAATGAGTGGATCTCTCCCATTCTGAGCCAAGCGCTCAACTTCACATCCAAGACTTCAGATGAACTCAGCGCGCAAGAGCGCAAAGCCCTGGTTCTTTACGCCTCAGGCTTAAAACTTGATGCGGTAGCTCGCCGAATGAATGTCGCACCTTCAACGGTGAAGCAATACATAGAACGCGCTAAATTGAAGTATCGAATGGCCGGAAACCCTATCCGCACCAAGACCGATATGTACCGAACGCTGAGGGATGAAGGCTTAGTTCAATAACTCTTGCTGAGTGGTTTAGCGAAATATCGGGCTCAGAATCCAGCCCACGAACGGAATCGCAATGATGCTGTGCCCTACAACAGAATCTGCATCTTCCAGAAGTAATCCACGTGTTGTACTAATTTCTAGCTGACTCGAACTAAATATTGTTGCATTGCCAAGCAAGATTTCCTTCTTGCCCGATTTCTGTGAAATCACAACTGTAGGCGCATTGTTATCCAGACTATTTCCTCGCTTGTAAAGAACGAGTGAGTGCGTGAGGTTTCCAAATGTTGAATTTCCAGCGACTGATGGAACGGTCATTGAGATACCGATCATGTTCAGAAGTACAACAACAATCACCAAGCTGGCAGCGCCGGTAAAGATTGCTCGTCCAAAATTCTTCCAGCGGCCACCTTTCTCCACTTGAATTTCG
>CAILWW010000055.1 GCA_903838035.1 uncultured Actinomycetes bacterium
AAATAGCCGCACGTCTTCTGGACATTCCACGTCGAATTAGGCGATGAGACAAATGATCGTGTCCACCCTGGAAAGGCGATATTCCCCGACGAAGTCGAGTAGTAACAGCAACGCAGGTATCAAGAATTGGTACTGCCAATAACAAGACTGGCGTGGCAAGGGAAGTCCACTCAGTCTCTGCATCTGGCTTTAAACGAATGGTTAGGGTTGCAATCAAGATGCCAAGAAAGAGGGCACCGGCATCGCCCATATAGATACGAGCTGGGCTCTTATTCCAGAGAAGGAAACCGATGGTAGCACCAGCAGTCACAGCAGCGAGCGCCGCAATCAAAATCTGGTGGCCTTTAAATGAAAGTATGAACAGCGCAATCGAGGAAACCGCAACGGTTCCGGCAGCTCCACCATCGAGATTGTCGAAGAAGTTGATGGAGTTACAGATTCCAACTACCCAGACCATTGTGATGATGGAGTCGACAACTTTGGAACCAGTTGGTGTTCCTACCGTGTTGCTTGATACCAAGAGCCAAGCAGTAAAAATGCCTGCGATGGATTGAATGATGAAACGAGGTGCTGGCGAAAGATTGCGAAGGTCATCGATTAGTCCAACAATTCCGAGCACGAGGGCTGGTCCAAGAACAGAAGTTTCGAGCCAGAAGTTTTGGGAGCTATAACTTTTAGCAATCGTGGCCCCATACGCAACGACGAGTACGCCGATGATGATGGCGACGCCGCCAAGGTATGGGACTGGTTCTTTATGAGTTTTGTGGGCCTGGGTGGGGGCGTCATATATCTCGCGCTTGATAGCGATTCGGCGCATTAATGGAGTGAGCGCGCCAACTAAAACAAAGGTGGAGAGAAAAAGAAGAAAGTATTGAAAGTGAGTAATGCCCATGGATTATTGACCTGCGAGAAGGGCTTTAACTTCAGATTCCTTATAGCGACGATGACCGCCCAAGGTCTTGATGGCAGTGAGCTTGCCTGCCTTAGCCCAACGAGTAACAGTCTTGGGATCGACGCGAAAGAGTGCTGCGACTTCTGAAGGTGTCAGCAGTACTTCTTGTTCTGAACTCATATGGGGATTTTAGGGGGAAATGTCCAAATTATGAAGCTTGCTCCATTGCCGCAACTGCGCGCCAGCGTGAAATTAAGCGCTCATATCCGATGCCTGCTTGTTGGCCATCACCCGATGCAAGACCGGCAAGCGAGGAATTGATATCTTCAATCGAGGTATCTGCCTCGAGTCCACCTTCGCCGGAGTAGCGAAGTGTGGATTGCATATAAGTAGCAAGGCCGCCGTAATCGACCTCAACGATGGATGCTGGATTAAAGAGCGAGAGCCATTCAAGCAGGTCAGCGATCTCTTGCTCGATCGGACCGTTTCCAAAGTTGGCAACAACTGTCTGATGAGTAAACATGCAGCGTTGTTTTGCTTGGGCAATAGAAGTGCGCATAAAGATAAATGGTTCGCCATCGGATTCACCGATGACTCGATCGCCAGGTGTGAAGAGCGAGAACCAGCGAGGCGGAATCATCCAGTTCGCAGTTTGAATATAAGAAATC
>CAILWW010000056.1 GCA_903838035.1 uncultured Actinomycetes bacterium
AAGGCGCTTTGGTGATTGTGGAGTCCACGGTTGAGCCGGGAACCACAAGAGATGTAGTGCTGCCGATACTTGTTAAGGAATCCGGAATGGATTCATCGGAATTTATGCTGGCTTTCTCGCCCGAGCGAATTGATCCAGCAAATAAGAAATTTACGATTGCAAATACCCCAAAGCTGGTGGCGGGATTAAATGATGCTGCGTTGGAAGCTGCCGCATCGTTTTATTCCGGCTTTGTCGGGGAAGTGTGCAAGTGCTCGACGTTAGAAGTAGCCGAGACGGCAAAGCTGCTCGAGAATTCTTTTAGATTAATCAACATCTCATTCATTAATGAGATTGCAGATATGTGTGAAGTCTTGGGTGTGGATGTCAATGAAGTAATTAAGGCGGCCGCGACAAAGCCATACGGCTTTATGCCCTTCTTCCCAAGTGCGGGCGTGGGTGGGCATTGCATCCCGATTGATCCGCTGTATTTGTCTCATAAGGCCAAGAGCGTGGGTGCTCCATCATCATTTATAGATTTGGCTCAGAAGATTAATGATGAACGGCCGGCGCGCTTTGTTTCGAAGGCTTCATCTTTGTTGGGTGGATTGTCGGGTAAGAAAGTATTGGTGGTTGGGGTTGCCTATAAAGCGAATGTGGCTGATGTGCGCGAGAGCGCTGCGGAGCCTTTGATCGAGGGGCTGCGCAAGGCTGGGGCGGTTGTTTCTTGGCACGACCCATTGGTGGGTAAGTGGCGAGGTGAGAGTTCGGTCGAACTTTCAGATGGCTTTGATTTGGCGTTGTTGGTCAATGTGCACGATGGAATGAAGTTGGGGGCACTGGGAAGTGTTCCGGTGATTAATACAAAGGGTGCGGCGCTATGAAGTATTTGATTACTGGTGGAGCCGGCTTTGTGGGTTCGCATTTAACTGATGCATTGTTATCGCGCGGAGATTCCGTTGTCATTCTCGACAATATGTCGACTGGAAGTTCCGAGAACTTAAAGGGCGTAATTTCACATCCTGGACTATCGATTGTTCAAGGTTCGATTTTGGATGCATCGGTTGTGGAAGGCGCGGTGGCTGGTGTGGATCATGTGCTGCACTTGGCTGCGGCACTTGGCGTATTTAATATCGTCGACAAACCTTTGGAATCGTTGCGGACAAATATTCAGGGCACCGAAGTTGTGTTGGAGGCGGTTCGTAAATTTGATAAGCCTTTGTTCTTGACTTCAACCTCCGAGATCTATGGCAAGAATTCTGGTGGACCTTTAAATGAAGAGTCAGATCGCATTGTGGGCTCACCGCTGAAGAGCCGTTGGAGTTACTCCGAGGCCAAGGCAATTGATGAAAGCTTTGCCTACTTCTATCACTTGGAATATGGCATGCCGGTGCGCATGGTGCGGTTATTTAATACCGTAGGTCCACGCCAAATCGGTCATTACGGAATGGTGGTGCCACGTTTTGTATCTGCGGCGTTGGCTGGAAAACCATTATCGGTTTATGGAAGCGGTAATCAATCGCGTTGTTTCTGCCACGTCACCGATGCGGTTGCGGGAATGATCAAGGTTATTGATTCACCGGACTCGATCGGTCAGGTCTATAACGTTGGCAATAACTCTGAGATCACGATTTTAGAGTTGGCCAAGAAAGTGATTGCCGAACTTGGTTCAGCCTCCGAGATCGAGATGGTCGAATACGAGAAGGCTTATGGCGCGGGCTTTGAGGATATGGAGCGCCGGGTTCCGGATATCTCCAAGATGAAGCGTGAGATGGGCTGGGCGCCAGAACTTGGCCTGGAGCGCATAATCGGAGATATCGCCGCCCATATGGGGCGCTAGCCCTCATTCGGACGCGCCACACGGCTGCCTCCCACCTACTTCTCAGGAAAGCGCGGTTTGATTACTTTATGTCGATTGCAACCAAGGTCGTTGGGTCAAGGCGGAACGCCGATTGGGCCGCCATCGTCCTTGGAACCGGGTTGGGGTTGACCGCGGCCTTATATCTGGAAACCACCACGCACGGCGACTGGAACAGCGTCTATGCCATCGTCATCTCACTCTCGCGCATCTGTGCGCTACTGGGTTCCTACTTCGCCTTGGTCGGTTTGGTGCTGGTCTCGCGCGTCTCGTGGATTGAACGCTCTGTGGGCCATGATCGCCTGGTTATTTGGCACCGAAAGCTTGGGCCATATTCACTCTATCTAATTACCTTCCACGTTCTCTTCGTGATCTTGGGATATGCCGGCAATGACCATGTGATGCTCGGAGTAGAACTCTGGCGAATGATTGTTCGCTTCCCATGGATGCTTCCGGCCTTTGTTGCCTTTCTCTTTTTCGCTGCCGCCGGTATTACTTCTTATAAGAAGGCGCGCGCCAAGATGAGTTACGAGACCTGGTGGACGATTCACCTTTATACATATTTAGCAATCGCACTTTCCTTCATGCACCAAGTTTTGATTGGTCCAATGTTCTTGGGCCATCCGCTCAATAAGTTGTATTGGGAATTTCTCTACATCGCCGCCGCCGCTATCATCATTATCTGGCGCGCGGTAATTCCGACAGCAAAATCATTCCGTCATAACCTCCGCGTCGAGCAGATTGTGGTCGAAGGACCTGGCGTGGCATCGATTGTGATGAAGGGCCGCGGCCTTAACCAACTTGGCGCGCAAGGCGGACAATTCTTTGGTTGGCGTTTTATGACGCGTGGACAATGGTGGATGTCGCACCCGTATTCACTCTCTGCAGCACCGACCGATAAGTACATGCGCGTGACGGTGAAGGAACTCGGCGATGCCTCCTCAACGGTGCGCGATATTAAACCGGGTACTCGGGTCTTCTTTGAAGGTCCATACGGAACATTCGTTGCCTCCAAGGCGACTCGTGGCCATGTGGTTTTGGTGGGCGGCGGCGTGGGAATTACTCCACTGCGCGCGTTGATGGAAGAGCTGGATCCCGCGAAAGAGATTGATGTTCTATTCCGCGCCTCTCGGGAAGAGGATTTAGTTCTTCGCCACGAGCTCGATGATTTAGCTAAACATATTGGCGCTCGCGTTCATTACTTGGTGGGTTCACGAAAAGTGCACACCATGAGCGCGAAATACATTATGCAATACGTTCCCGCGTTCCGCGATGCCGATGTTTATGTCTGTGGACCAACTCCACTTGTGGACGCGGTTCGAGAGGCAGCGATTGATTGTGGAATCCCCAAGAATAGATTCCATGACGAGGCCTTTGAATTTCATGCAGTTTAAGATTTAGCACTTTCCCCAACAACCATTCCCCACGGTACGGATCAATAGAAGGAGAAGAAGATGAAGCGCGGATTACTCATCGGTGCAGGAACGCTTGGTTCACTTGGTGCTGTTATGGCGATTACGCCTCCAACTTTTGGAACCTCTAACTCTGCGGGTGCTGCCTTAGGCGCGCCTACATCCGGTGCATCTGCATCGACGCCGGCTTCAACACCTGCAGCTTCAACTCCTACTCCTACTCCATCAGCTTCAACTCCTACTCCTACTCCATCAGCTACTAAGGCTGCAGCGAGTGCAACCAAGAAGGCCACTCCTAAGGCGACCAAGAAGGCCACACCAACTCCTTCGGCGACAAAGACAACCCCGGCAACTCCGACTCCCACGCCTACTAAGACCAGCGCTCCTGCATCATCTGGCGCATCTGGAACATTTACTGGTGCGACCTATCAAGCCAATGAATATGGCCGCATCTGGGGCAATGTCTCAGTAACCGTAACTTTGACGAACGGCGTGATCTCATCTTCTGTGGGCTCACAAAATCCATCTAGCCGTGGGTACTTCGCCTTCAATCAAATTGATCCATATGTATCTGGCCAGAAAATTACGATTGCAACGATTAAATCCACGGCTGCAACCGCTCTTCCATATGTATCTGGCGCGACCTACTCATCGATTGCTTATTGGGAATCATTGAAGTCTGCGCTCTCCAAAGCCGGCATCTAGTACCTTAATTTCATGAACCGCTGTTCTCGGGAGATTGATATCTGGGGCACGGTAATTGTGGTCGAACTCTGCTCGAACAAATTCGATATTGAATACCTGCACGACGCAATTGATCAAGCCGAAGAGTTATTCATTCATATCGATGAAACTTTCTCAACCTGGAAACCAGACTCGGTTATTTCGCGACTCCGCCGTGGAGAGATAGATATCGAATCCTGTTCTGATGAAGTGAAGTCGGTCTGGAACGCCTGTGGTGTTGCACGCGAAATAAGTGGTGGTGCATTTGATCCGTGGATAGTTGAGGGCGGCTTTGATCCTTCCGGATATGTAAAGGGTTGGGCGGCTGACCGGGCCTGCGATATTTTTGTTGGGCTTGGAATTGAATCTTGCTTGATTAACGCCGGCGGAGATTTAGCAATGCGCGGCGGCCGGGCCGAGGGCGAAGAATTAGTTCCGTGGGAGATCAGTATTCGCAATCCGGAAAATGTGGGCGAGATTGTGCATTCACTCTTTATGCGCGATGGCGCGGTCGCAACATCTGGCACTTATGAGAAAGGCGCGCATATTCGCGACCCCTTTACTGGATTGATAGCACTCGGTGCGACCTCGGCGACGGTCTGGGGTCCAGATGGTGGAATGGCCGATGCCCTGGCCACTGCAATAGTTGTGACCGGCAAAGATGGCGCTGGGATCTTTGCTCATCCAGCTCTGCGGGAATATGGAACGTGGGCGATTGATCGCCACGAGGATTTCTCCTGGTCGGTCACGGGTGCGGACTTTTCTGAGGAGTAACTCTCAGGGAGTTTGCAGGAAAAACGGCCCCAATCTTTAGCCGATTCGCCCTACCTTTGGGGGATGAATAAAGCGCGCATACGAATTCTCGGCATCAATCTGATAATCCTGATTGCAGTCATTGGGGTAGCAACTTGGGGATGGAGCGCACTTCACCCAGCGCCTGCCGCAGTGCAGACAACATCGACTGTCGTTTCGGTCGGAGATGTTCAATCCACCGTGTCAGCCTCGGGAACAGTGGTGAGCCCAGGAGATGTTGGGGTATCACCAACGGTCTCGGCGCAAATTAAAGGAATCTATGTAAAGGTCGGCCAACACGTCACAGCAGGAACCGTGATGGCAACACTTGAAAACTCTGCCCAACTTAATGCGCTCAATCAAGCACAAGCAGGACTTCGTACCGCACAAATTCAATTCCAGCAATCGGCCGCTTCGCTGCAAAGCGCAAAAGATACGGCAGCGCAGAATGTGATTACATATCAAAGTTCAGTTGATACTGCCAAGCGCACTCTCTCAGACTTCACCACCTCGATGCCGCTTAAGGCTGCGACCTATCAATCTTCGTTGGATGCCGCAAAGCGTACGTTACAGAACGCCTCGGATGTATATAACAGCTACTTAAATTTCTATAGCCCACAAGGAATCACGCTGACGTATTGCGCTCAATGGGTAGGAATCTCGGCGAATACAACGTGTACTTCACTGACGAACAATTACAACACCTGGCAAAATGCACTTGCTGCTTACAACAGCGCGGTAATTACACAACAGCTCAATGTTCAATCTGACTCAACTACTCTTATCAATGATCAAAATGCGCTGACTACGGCCTCGGCTGCGCAGGTCAATGGACTCAAGAAAGACGCCCAAACCGTCGCATCTGCTCAAGCCTCATACGACCTTCAGAAAGCACAACTCGGTGTTGTAGTTGATAATCCAACTCCAGCAGATTTCAGCGTTGCACAAGCTGCAATTGATACCGCACAGAAAAATTACAACTCCACGATTGTTACAGCCCCAGTCACCGGAGATGTTGCCTCGATATCTGCGGCCGTGGGATCAAACGCCCCCACTGCTTCCAGCTCGACGATTGGCTCGGTTTCTGGATTTATCGTCCTTACCAACGTCTCCTCACTTGAGGTGAAGGCTGGATTTTCCGAATCTGATGAAGCAAAGCTTTCGGTTGGACAATCTGTTGATCTGACCTTTGCGGCGCTCTCTTCGGTGAACGCCACAGGAAAGGTAGCCTCAATTGATCTGGTGCCCACAACAACGAGTGGCGCGACGACCTATAACGTTTATATTGCTGTTGATGGAAAGGTTCCTGGTTTGAAATCAGGAATGACTGCGACCGCAAATATCATCACTGGCGCGGTCAGTAATGTGTTGATGGTCTCTTCACAAGCAGTTACAACTCGTGGCAATGGTTCCACGATAACCGTAATCACCACCAAAAATGGCAAAGATGTTCTGACCCCAACACCGGTCGTGGTTGGACTCGTTGGCGATACAAATGATCAAATCATCTCTGGCGTAAAGACCGGCACCAAGGTTGTGCTTCGCACCGTAACTACAACAACTAGCACCTTCCCATCGGCTGGAACTCCTTCGAGCTTGGGCGGAGCTGGATTGGCTGGCGCTGGCGCAGCGGTCGGTGGCGGACGCGGTGGCGGCTTCGGTGGATAACCAGACCAGCAACGCAAGCGTTGTGATTGATGTTCGCAAAGCGGTGAAGAAGTATGGCTCGGGCGAGTCTGCAATTTATGCGCTGGCAGGCGTTGATCTCAAGATTTACGCCGGTGAATATGTCGCCATCATGGGTCCATCGGGTTCAGGTAAATCCACCTTGATGAACATGCTTGGTGCTCTGGACATCATGACTTCTGGGCAATATTTTCTCGATGGTATTGAAATCTCCTCGATGGACGAGAACGCACTCTCCGTTGTTCGGGGACGAAAGATTGGCTTTATCTTCCAATCCTTTAATTTAATTCCAAGAACGACCGCTCTAGCAAATGTCGAACTTCCAATGGCTTATCAAGGCATTAAATCTGCTGAACGGAAGAAGCGTGCGCTAGCTGCCTTGCAGGTTGTGGGATTGACCGATCGCGTCAGCCACGAGCCGACTGAGTTATCTGGTGGACAACAACAACGCGTTGCTGTGGCCCGTGCCCTTGCGACGCGTCCATCACTCCTGCTTGCTGATGAACCCACTGGCGCTTTGGATTCAAAATCCACTGAAGATTTGCTCGATCTCTTCGATCAAATAAACGCCGCCGGTCGCACCGTTGTTGTCATTACCCACGAGCACGATGTGGCACAAAGGGCGAAGCGCGTTATCCGTATGCGCGATGGAAAAATTATCAGCGATACCTTGAACGCAAATCAAGGAGTCTCTGCATGAACGTCCTAGAGATCATTCGCTTCGCACTCCGCGGCCTAACCATCAACCGCCTCCGTACATTCCTTACCACCCTCGGAATCATGATTGGTGTCTCATCCGTCATTATTTTGACCGCTGTAGGAAATGGTTCTTCGAAGGCGGTCCAACAAAGTTTGGATCGATTGGGAACAAACTCCATTCAAGTCCGCTCTGGTTCAAGCGGTTTCGGAGCTCGCGCTCGTGCGGTCTCCAATAACACTAAGCCTTTAACAATCCTTGATGCGGCCGCGCTCAATGATCCAAAGCAAGTTCCAGACGTAAAACAGGCAGCGCCTATCGCTAATGCAAATGCCACTTGCGTCAATGGTTCTAGCACTTCTACTCCAGCAACATTTTCTGGAACTTGGCCATCGTATTTCGAGGCTAGCAACAATCAAGTAGTAAAAGGAAGCTATTTCACACTCGATGATGTCAACCAGGGTCGTCGGGTGGCAGTGATCGGAAATACAACGGCTACCGAACTCTTCGGAACAGATAATCCGATAGGTCAGACGGTGAAGTGCGCGGGAATTCCATTTACGATTATTGGAACGACAGCGATCAAGGGCTCATCTGGATTTACCGACGGCGACTCACTCTTCCTAGCGCCTATCACTGCGGTAGAAAATTCCATCACAGGCTATCAACCACTCTCAGCAATTATCGTCGAGGCTAAGTCATCCAAGGTGACTGACTTAGCTCAGGCCGAGATTCAAACAGTCTTAGATACGCGCCACAAAGTACGGGGAACGAGTTCGCGGGATTATCGGCTCTTTAATCAGGCTTCGCTCCTTGCTACATCCTCTTCATCTAGCCAAGTATTTACCGTGTTGCTTGCAGCCGTTGCCGGAATCTCATTGCTCGTCGGCGGTATCGGTATCACCAACATCATGTTGGTCACCGTTATTGAGCGAACTCGTGAAATCGGAATTCGCAAAGCAATCGGAGCACCTAAAGGCGTAATCCTCTCTCAGTTCTTGATCGAAGCAACGATATTGTCCTTAGTAGGTGGTGCCTTGGGTGTTATCGGAGGCTATATCGGCTCCCACTTCACCATCGTTGGTGTTAAACCAGTTGTCATGCCATCTTCGGTATTTCTCGCCTTCGGAGTAAGCGTTCTTATCGGACTCTTCTTCGGTGGCTATCCAGCTTCACGTGCAGCATCACTACGACCAATCGAGGCACTGCGTCATGAGTAATAACAACCTAACTCCAGAACCCGAGTTCGATCTCTTCGCGCCACCGGAAGATGATCATCTTGCCGAACAATTGGCTAAGGGAACATTCCAGTGGACCAATAAGACAACCAAGATTCTTGCGGTTGTACTTCTCTTTGTGGCAACGCTATCCGGTGGTGCTTGGTATGGCCATCACACTGCGACCTCTTCTGCCTCAACAGCCTTAGGTAATTTTGCTTCTCTGCGTGGCTCATTTCGCGCCGGGGGCTTGACTGCTGGAACCGCCTCAACTGGAAGCGCTATCGGTGGAGGGGCCGCTGGCGCCTCTGGCTTTGGTGGATTTTCTCGAGGTACTGCAGGAACCGTGACGAGTATCAACGGCAAGAGCGTCACCATTACCTTCTCGCAAGATCCAACAACGCCACTTGCTAAGGGTGATAACGTCACAGTGCGTGCGAGTGCAGGTGGATTTGGTGGGAGTGCGGCTGCGGGCGCAAGCACTTCACAAATTCCAACACCAACTTCAACTTCCGCATCAGGCAGTACCAAGAAATCCGGCACGACAACAAAGTCTTCAACCATTCCAAGTGGAGCGCCTTCAACTGGTGGACGTGGGTTTGGTGGTGGCGGTGGAGGATTTAATAACCCAGCATTTACTGCCTGCCTAGCCAAAGCCGGTGTCACACTTGCCCCCGGAACTCGTCCCGACAGAACTGATCCCAAAGTTGCAGCAGCGCTGCAAAGTTGTTTCAGCACTTTAGGAATTCAACGTCCCGGTGGCGCAGGAGGAGCTGGAAATAATGGCGGCGGCATGCCTCTTCCTTCGCCAGCGCCTTCAAACTAATTAGCAACACGGGCGCACCCGATAGAGTGTGCCCGTGAGCAACGAAATCTGGGTCTGCGGCGAGGTTTTAATCGACCTTATCCCGATCGCGCCCGGCTCGAATGAGAAGAAGGCGATTGTTGGCGGCGGCCCGGCAAATACCGCCAAGGCTTTGGCCAAGCTTGGTTTTGACGCCTGCTTTATCGATGGAATTTCTAGCGATGCCTTTGGCCAGAGTGCGAAAGCTGAATTGTTAGCAGATGGCGTCAACCTTAAATACGCACACTACTCCGACAAAGGTACCTGCACCGCTGATGTCACTTTAGATCTCAATGGAAGTGCAAGTTATATCTTCACGATTGATGGCACCGCCACCTTTGATTTCACACCGGATTGGCTTCCAGATCCATATGAAATCAAACCAGCCGTTTTTCATATCGGCACTTTGGTCACTATCGTCGAACCAGCCGCCGCCATTCTTCACGACTGGGCCTGCAAGATCGCCGATGTGGCGCCAATTGTTTATGACCCAAATATCCGAAGCTCGGTAGTGGGCGATCGCGATTTGTATCAAGCCAACGTGGCAAAGTGGGCCGCAATATCCTCAGTCATCAAAGTCAGTGATGATGACCTTGCTTGGTTATATCCAGGTGCTAATCCGATTGATATTGCCGAAGGCTGGATTGCAGACGGCGCCGCCCTCGTTGTGATCACTCGTGGCGCAAATGGATTGATTGGCGTGACTGCACACGGTCAGACCGAAGTTCCGGGTGTAAAAGTTCATGTGGTGGACACAGTTGGCGCGGGCGATACCGTTGGCGCAATTTTGGTGGAAGCGATTGTGGAAAAGGGTTTAATTAATTTACATTCAGAAGAACTCACCAATGTTCTGCATCGCGCGGCAAAAGCTGCGGCGATTACATGTTCTAGGGCTGGGGCAAATCCACCCACAAAGGCAGAGATCGGATAAGCATGCAACATATTGATGGCTCAGAAATATCTGTCTCCATCGATTTGGATCAAGGCGCACGTATCGCATCTCTTCAATGGCGAGATCTGCAATTTGTAGTTCCATTTCGTGGCTCACCGCTTACCTGGGGTTGGTACTCATTGGCACCATGGGCGGGACGTATTCGTGACGCTGAGATTCGCGATTCCAACGAGAACGTTTTTCAATTACCGAATACTCACTTTCCACCACATGCCATTCACGGTTTAGGTTTTGATGCTTCGTGGGAAGAGACTGGTAAGGGTCGCGCGCGGCTAGAACTTCCCTATCCATATAAAGGCGCAGTCGTTGAGCAGACCATTGAAGTTTTAGATGATGCAGTGCGCTGGATCTTGGAATACGACGCCAATGGCGTTGACCTTCCGGCCTGGCTTGGCTTCCATCCATGGTTTCCACGTGAACTTGGACGGGGCGAAGAAGCGCAAGTGAACTTCCAAGCTGCCAAGCAGATGGAGCGCGCGGAAGATGTGATGCTCTCTGGAAACTTTGGTCCACTCACCAATGAGCCATGGGATGACACATTCAAAGAAGTGATCGGTGTTCCCTCGATTGAATGGGCAGGGGCGGCAAAGGTCACCATCGAATCTGATAGCGAATGGTGGGTTGTTTATACCGAGGATTCCGATGGCGTCTGCGTAGAACCACATACCGCACCACCTGATGCCCAAAACCTTGGCTTTACCGGCGAACATTATCTAGAAGCGTTATTTACTTTCTCGGAGGATTAATTTAAATGGCAACAATTGACCGCAACCACTTGAAGAAGTTAATTGTGATTGAAGAGGAACGTTTTCTCAAGCTTCACCTAAAGTCAGGCGCGCTCTTTGCGCAAGCCCAAGAAGTTATGCCGGGTGGAGTGCCGATGTCGTGGATGGCGAAGTGGCCTGGTGCCTATCCAGTCTTTGTCGAGAGCGCGAAGGGCGCGCATTTCACAGATGTCGATGGAATTGAATATGTAGATCTCTGTTTGGGCGATACCGGTTCGATGACTGGTCACTCACCGGCTGCGACCGTGGAAGCAATCACCGAACAGATGAAACATGGCTTCACCGCGATGCTTCCAACGCAAGATGCGGTTTCTGTTGGCCGCGAGCTGACCCGTCGCTTTGGTTTACCGCTCTGGCAATTCACAGTGACTGCAACCGATGCCAATCGTCACTCGATTCGTTACTGCCGATTGATTACTGGAAAATCCAAGGTCATCGTGATTGATAAGTGCTATCACGGCTCGGTCGATGAAACCTTTGCCACTTTGGATAGCGCAGGAAATACGGTAAAACGTGAAGGAAATCTTGGTGCTCCGGTTGAGCTTGATCAAACAACTCGAGTCGTTGAATTTAACAATCTGGCTGCGATGGAAGCGGCGCTTGCGCACGGCGATGTAGCAGCAATTTTGATGGAGCCGGCGATGACCAATATCGGAATCGTGCTGCCAGAAGATGGTTATTTACAAGCAGTTGGTGAGCTGGCCAAGAAGTACAGCGCTATTTGGATTATCGATGAAACGCATACGATCTCTGTTGGTGCTGGTGGAATGACTGCTTTGCACGGACTCAAGCCAGATATTTTGACGATTGGAAAAGCGATTGCCGGCGGACTTCCCACCGGAACATTTGGAATGACCAAGGAAGTTGCGGCTCGAATTAAAGAGAAAGTTTCGCGCGAGATTATTGATACCGGCGGAATTGGTTCTACCCTCGCAGGTAATTCACTCAGCCTGGCGGCTATGAGAGCAACGCTAACCAAAGTACTCACCGACGAGGCATTTAAGACCATGGTTGAACTCGGACAATATTGGTGCGATGGCGTGGATGCGGCGATTAAAGAATTTGATTTACCTTGGTACTGCAGCCGCCTCGGAGCGCGCGGTGAGTATCTTTTCCAAGCCACTGCGCCGAAGACCGGCAAAGAGGCAGCCGATGCCGGGGACTTTGAACTCGAGCAATATATTCACCTGCGTCTGCTAAATGATGGCTTCTTGATCACACCGTTTCACAACATGGCGTTGGTTTCACCAGAGACAACTAAGACCGATATCGATGCGCATACAAGAGTGTTTCGAGAGATGTGCAAAGAGTTAGTTAAAGCCTAACTTCTTATATAAAGATAGAGCTGGTTCATTATCGGCATCGACATATAACATGGCGGTGCCGATTCCTTTTGATTTGATGTATTCCAAGGCGCGGATAGCGAGGGCTTTGCCGACGCCTCTGGTCGCAATCTCTGGATCAACACCAATCACATAAATTTCACCAATTGGATCTTGATTGACTAAATCATGATGGAACTTGGTCCAACAGAAACCAATTATTTTCTGGTTGTCCATAGCTAAGAAAAAGCCATCGGCATCAAACCAAGGCTCCTTTATTCGGTTCTCCAAATCCTCCATCACCCAATTACCTTGATCTGGATGGCCCTTAAAGATTCGGTTATTGAGCTCCAACCATGCAGATTTATCGGCCGTTGGGTCAAAAGTTCGGATATCAAAACCAATTTCAGCCGGAGCATGTGGCAAATCGATACTGAGCTGAAGATGTAATTTAAGAATAGTGCGCATAAAAACTAAACGAGTTCGTTAAGTGATTGCTCTTTACCGCCCGATGGGAGGGTAAAGCGATATCCAACGTTTCGGACGGTGCCGATGATGGCCTCAAATTCTGGACCAAGCTTTGCGCGCAAGCGACGGATATGAACGTCAACGGTGCGAGTTCCCCCGAAGTAGTCATATCCCCAAATCTCTTGCAGCAATTGGGCGCGAGTGAAGACCCGGCCTGGGTGTTGGGCTAAATATTTAATGAGCTCAAACTCTTTGAAGGTTAAATCCAGCGCTCGGCCTTTGATCTTTGCGGTGTATGAACTCTCGTCGATGACAACTTCGCCGGTGCGAATCTCGCGAGCGGATGGATCATTGGCAAACTTCTCTGCCTCAATGCGACCGATGGCAAGGCGAATACGTGCTTCAAGTTCTGCCGGGCCGGCGGTATCGAGAATGACATCGTCGATACCCCAATCTGCGTTGATAGCAGAGAGAGCACCTTCGGTGGCAATCGCAACGATTGGGCAATCAAGACCGGTGGTGGTCAATAACTTTGCAAGTGCTTTTGCAGCTGGCAACTCTTTGCGAGCGTCGAGAAAGATGCAATCAACTTCCGGAACATCTACGAGTACCGATGCTTCTGCGGGAAGGATGCGAACTTGGTGTTGCAAGAGTCCAAGACTAGGAATCACTTCAGCGCTGGCGCCCAGAGTGTTTGTCAGGAGGAGGATTCTTGCCATTAGTGGAAGGATACCCTCCATGGCAAAGCTCGTACCACTCATTTCACCATCTGAGATGGGCGCTGAATTTGGATCCCGCGCCACATTGCTTCAATTCTCCTCGGCCTTCTGTACTCCATGCCGAGCAACGCGAACACTTCTTGCAGATATCACGTCCGGGATGAGCGATGTTCTCCATGTGGATCTCGACGCTGAATCTCATCTCGAGCTGGTGCGCCGGCTCAACATCATCTCTACACCGACCACTTTGATTCTCAATCACCAGGGTATTGAAGTTGGCCGCGCAGTCGGCGCTCCAAAGCGCGTACAAGTAGTTGCTGCACTTGCTGCTATCTCTTAATTGCAAGTATCTCGCAAGCTTCTTCGCCTACGCTACGTTGCAGGTTAGACTTAAGGCATGGCTGACCAACATGAACTTCGCGATAAAGGACTTCGACTCACTCCGCAACGTGAACTAGTTCTACGAGCCGTCCGCGAACTCGGACATGCAACTCCGGAAGAGGTGGCCGAGAAGGTTCGCCAAACTCATCCTGGAATTAATCTCTCCACCGTCTATCGAAATCTCGAGACGCTGGAAAATGTAAATTTGGTTCAACACACTCATCTAGGTCATGGTGGTGCGACTTATCACGCAGCCGAAGAGCTCACTCATCTTCACCTAGTTTGTGGTGCCTGCGGATCGGTCGGCGATGCTCCAATTGAGACGGCCGCCTCATTCGTGCAATCGCTCTCTGATGATTACGGCTTTAAGACTGACGTAACGCACTTTGCCATTTACGGCACATGTGCCGCTTGTTTCGCAAAGGCGTAGACTCTCGCGCATGAGCGCTGTTCTTGTCGAAGATGGAATTGATAAAGGCGCAATCTGGCATTTTGGCCAACCTAATCACGAACAACGAGCGCTCTTTGAGGGCACGGCATGGGCGGACCTTTCGCACAGGGCCGTCATAACAGTCTCCGGCGAAGATCGTTTGAAGTGGTTGCATGATTTAACCACCCAATATCTTCTTGAACTCGCGCCAAATACTTGGACGACTGCTTTGATTCTAGATCCCCAAGGCCATGTCGAACATCAACTCTTCCTTGTCGATGACGGCACCACCACTTGGGTTCATACCGAAGCAGAGCGGGCGCCCTCATTGGTGCAGTACTTGCAGAAGATGGTCTTTATGCTTCGAGTCGAAGTTAAAGATCGCACCGCAGAGTTTGCAGTCATGCGTGCACCTGGTAAGCCTGATGGGATGGGCGGTCCTTATGAAATTATCGCTCGCGCTGATCTAGCTGATCTGACTTCCATCTGGTCAGAAAATAATATGCAGGTTGGAACTTGGGCGCTGGAAGCAGAACGAATTGCAAGTGGCCGTCCTCGAATCGGCGCCGATATGGATTACAAATCAATTCCTAATGAACTTGGATTACTTAACACCTCGGTACATATGCAGAAGGGTTGCTATCGCGGCCAAGAGACAGTTGCTAAAGTATTTAATTTAGGCCAACCACCACGTCGTCTGACGATGTTGCATCTAGATGGCAGCATGGTTGATTTGCCAGCACATGGCGCTCCCGTTGAATTTGATGGAAAAGAAGTGGGATTTATCGGCTCGGTAGCGCGCCATTATGAATTAGGGCCAATCGCACTTGCACTTATCAAACGAAGCGTTCCAGTGGATGCAACGCTGGTGGCTGCTGGAATTCCAGCTTCGCAGGAGTTAATTAATAAATAAGCGCCTGGACGTGATCGGCGGTTACTTCCTCCACAAAACTTGCAGCGCCTTTAATGCTTATTCCCGGGATCAAATCTGCTTGACTCAAATTTCTTCTTGCTGCACATTGAGTACAAAGCGTCATTGCCCCGCCAGCAATAATTGCATCGCGTAAATCAGTAAGTGAAGCTGCATGCTCTAACTTAAATTCTTCGGCCTTACCTGGCAAGGCAAGCCACGATGCCTCACCAGTAAGCCAGAACGAGACCTCAATACCTGATGCCAAGGCGGTTGATGCAACGGTAAATGCCTGTGAAAGTGCTTCTGGTTGTTCAACGCCTTGGGTTAACTTGATGACTAGCTTCTGACTCATGAGAAAACCTTATCGGCATGTAAG
>CAILWW010000057.1 GCA_903838035.1 uncultured Actinomycetes bacterium
CTTGATAGGAATGTGGAACGAAAGTGAATCCACTAACTGTTATGGTGTCTGAATAATTTCCAACCGCAGCAATATTTCCAAGTACATCAACGGAAATTGCAACTACGCCGCCTTTGTTTCCACCCAGAGTTCCGAGGTAGTATCCAGTTCCAGTCGATGAATATTCATATAGTGCGTCATAAAGGCCTGGATAGCTATAAGTTGTTCCATCCACATATAAGTTTTGATTTGATCCGCTTTGTAAGAAAACGTTTCCGTTCCCATCAACTCCTGCATCTTTCCAGTTGGCATTTCCCGTCCCAAATGCGTCGTATGCGGCTCTTGCCCACTGTTCTACGCCCGACGAATTGAATTTGAATAAAATTCCTGCAGTCATACCGGGGAAACTATAAGTTTTCCCCATCAAAGTCGTCCCTTCTTTAACAAATCCATATGCGTAAAGATCTCCAGCTGGAGTGAGCGCGAGTCCTGCGATTTGATCTCCACTACTGAAAATTGTGCTTGCTTCATTTATATTGCCACCACTGTCCTGAGAGAGCCACTGCCCAATACCATCAGTAGAAAACTTAGCGACAAACATTCTCGAGATAATATTCCCACTGTTACTGATATAAAGCGAAGTTCCAGTTTGATTTCCTAAATTCATCGAACCGTAGACATTTCCGGATACGTAAATATTTCCGAGTAAATCTATTCCTATTCCGGATATGAATGAAAAATTATTTTGATCTGAATTGGCATCAGATATCATCCAAAGAATTTCACCGATTGAACTAATCTTCAGAAATGTTGCTGCCTCACCATAATTAAGTGGTCCGCGTATAGTCGTTGCGGTCCCGGAAGGCGATGTGTAGCCGAGCTGGTCTTGATTTGTAAAACCTAGGACGATACCTCCTTGGCTGTCAGTGGCTAGACCAGATAGCGGTACCGTGCCCTGAGCGTTATTCGTGAATTCAAATATCGAACCCCAAATTGATGCACCGTTAACCGCATTCAGTTTGTAGAGAAAATAAGCCTGGTGAGTGAAGCTAGGAAATAGGGTTGAGCTATCGGAAGCAAGTAAGGCGGGCCTTGTCCGTCCTGCGACTATGACGTTTCCTGCACCATCAGCGGTTACTTGATCGATAGTGAGACCTCCATAGATTGTGGAGAGTGTCTGAGTCCAAAGGACAGTGCCCGACTTGTTTGTCTTAATTATGTATGCGGAATATTGAGTTGTAGGCGTGGTGTTTCCAATTTTAAATCCTGGATCACTTGTTCCAACCGCATATGTATTTCCTGAAGAATCAAGGAAAACGTTGCTCATAATGCTTACTTTCCTGGAAATAAATTGATTGATTGATCCGGAATCAATCCAGGAATAGACATCACCAACCATGAGTTTTGGAGCGCTTCCTACATAAACCGAAGTTGTTTCAGTCAATGACAGACCTGTTGCGTCACTTGCGGAGATCGTGACTAAGTTTGTCGAGGCTTCGGTCGTATTGCTGGCCGTTAATATCGCGGTTCGGGAATCGATACTAATTCCACTTGGCGCGCTAATTAGGCTCCAAGTAATAGGAGTGACTCCACCAGATGATGTGAAAGCTGGCGTTGATGCGGGAGTTCCAAATGGAGTTCGAATTGAACCTCCACCACCGGTTAGAGTAAAGCGCGCATAAATTTTTAGCGTAGCTGAATCGGTATATGCACTTACCGATGCACCTGAACCATTGGTGTCAGTAACCCTTGCTCGAACTTTTACTCCGGATGTCGATGTATCGGGAATTGTGTATGTTGGACTTCCGTAAGTTAAATTTGCAGAAGTAACATTGAAATAGAGGGAACTTTGACTTTCACTCACATCTGACCATGTGACTGTTCCCGAATCCTGTTTCTGCCATTGGTAGGTGCGGGTATATCCAGCTGCGGGAGTTCCGCCGACGATGAAGTTTCCATATGATCCAACTGAGGTCTTGGTATCAGAAGGGCTGACGAAGGAAATTCCAATCAGCGGAAATTGTAAGTAGACCACACCGGCAGCGCCGCGACCACCATATGTGGCACAACCATCGCCGCCACCACCGCCGCCGTAACCCATGTTGCTTAAACCATCTTCACCGGTATTTCCTGCAACTCCGCTGCCCTGGTTACCGGAGCCGCCCGCAGCATGACCATTATCGCCACCACCTGAAGCACCAGCGACGTTCCAACCACCAGCACCGCCGCCTGCGCCATAGTTGTGCGCTGTGCCTGAGATAGAACTCGATTGACCTTGAAGTCCTGGATATGGAGTTTGCTGGGCAAGTGGTTGAATACCGCCGCCATAACCACCGGAACTAGCGGCGTAGCCAGATGTGATTCCGGTGTAGTTCAACATGATTCCACCGGCCGCGAGCGTTTGGGTATATCCAGCTATTTGTGCCGCGTTAGAGGACGGATTTAAACAGACATCGTTATCCCAGTGACCTCGGCCACCAGTTCCGCCACCAGTAATAATATTTACAGTGGAGTCGGCGGAGGAGATATAAGAGTTTCCACCATTTCCGCCCTTAATGACGATTGTGTTGTTGTTTGTTGGATCAACGGAATATCCATTAATTCCACCGACGCCGACTTTGATATTTATTAATGAAGTTCCGGCGCTGAAATTAACTTTGCCTTCAATCTGGGCACCACCACCACCGCCGATACCTGCATTAACACCACCGCCGCCACCACCGCCAACGATGAGCGCGGTTGGTGCTACAGAGCTAGTAGGAAGAGTCCATCCACCTCGAGAAGTAATGATGGTGCGGTTAAATTGATAGAGCTGATAGAGACCTTGGACGCTGGAACTTTCTACCGTTTGCCAAGTGGGGAAGTAAGTAACAACTTTTACTAAGTCTGTTCCATATATCGGACCGGTGCTGCTCGCATCCTTATCGTGGATCGTAACGCCCGAACCTTCATTGAAGTTGTAATACGCAAAGAGCGTGGAGTCGGTGGTGACAGCAGCTGTATCCAAGTCGGTATAAACCGAATCATCTCTGGCGGCGGTATAAATCTTTAGCTCATCGACTTTGCCTAGGTAATTGGTGGTGCCGTTGCTGCCGACATACAAATAGTTATTTGCTTGAGGTGCGAAAGTGATGCCGGTCGTGGTATCCGTACGCTGGCCATCGTAATAAGTACGCATATTGGTGCCGGATTTAATAAGTGCGAGGTGGTGCCAAGTAGATGCGGTTACTGATTCACCAAAAGCGATGTTGATGTTAGTTGTGCCGTTATACCAACGTCCAAACCAACTTCCATATTGGCAATAAATTCCCATTCCGTTGGCCAGATCTGCAACCGTGTAAATCGTTGAGCCCGAGCACGATGTGGATGGATTAGTCCAGACTTCCATGGTGAAATCACCTGAAGGCAGGGTTAATTTCTGAGCTGACTTTAGGTATGAGTTAGATTGTGTGAAATTTACCGAATAATCTGTAACGGCATCTGGCGCTGCATTGATATACATAGTGCCAGATGGCGAATATTGAGTGAGAGTCTCGCCGGTGACGATGTCGGTATCCGTGACTGCAACCCGGTACCTATAGCCATTTCGTTGGCGATCGAGAAGGGTGGGAGTTATATAGGTGCTTGTGTTTGCACCAGTTCCATCGGTGACGTTTAGCCAGGTTGTGCCCGAGGAGGTTTCGTACTGCCACTGAACACCTCGAGTGAGGGTCGATATCGATGTTGTATCAAAGTAGAAAGTTGCCGAAGAACTTTCAGCAACCACTGTGTCAGAAACGCCAGCAAGATTTCCGCTTGCCGTGATGTATCGAAGGACTACAACACCAGAACCACCTCGACCGGAATTTGCAGTGATGAAGCTTCCATTTGTCCAACCCGTGGCACCTCCACCTCCACCGCCACCTGTATTGGCGCAACCATCACCGCCAAATTGTTGGAAAACATTCGCACCGTTACCGCAACCAGATGCGCCGCCAAGTCCGGATGGCGCACTTGCAAATGAAGATTCATAGTTGGGATAAGTAAGTCCACCGAGACCGCGCGCACCGCCACCGCCAGGAGAATATTGAACGGCAACGCCAGTAATCGAAAGCGTGTCACCAGGTCCACCATCAGGGCGCGTACCTGCAGAACCCGTAACAGTGCTGTCTCCACCTGATCCAGAAATACCAACGCCAGTTGCGCCGCCACCACCACCAGCGTTACGAGCAGATCCCTTAAGCGATGGCGCACCACGATAACCTTCAGGTGGGTTGTATCCGCCAACGTTTCCGGTTCCGCTATCTTGTTCAGTGCCGCTGCCATTTAGAGCAGAGAAAGAACCACCACCACCAGAACCACCTGCTTGACCGGCACCAGCGGGAACTACCGCTCCTGGGCTTGTACCTCCAGCGCCACCGCCATGTGCGATCACAGTTCCAAGGGTTGAAGATTCACCGTTGGTGCCGCCACTACCGCCAGCACCGCTGGTTCCTGAAAATCCGCCCATTCCTACTGTGATTGTTTCAACGGTTGGAAGTGAGTTGAGGATGGAATAGATGCGACCACCGCCACCACCGCCACCGCCGCGATCCGCTCCGCCTGCGCCGCCACCCGCAACTTCGAGAGCGCGAATAGAGCCCGTGATTACTGGGGGCTTCCAGCCGCCAGTAATCGTTAAATATGAACGTGTGAATTTTTGAATGGTTACGCCCGTTACCGTAGTGGTGTCAACGCTTCGATTTTCAACCAATGTGGGGGAGCCAACAAAGAAGAGGTCGGAATATCCAGTGGCAGAAGAAGAGATGTCATAGGCCTTAGCTGTACTAGTTTCGTTAAAGTCCCAATAATTTATTAAGCCGCTGGAATTAAGCGGTGTGAATGTGCGCATATCCGATTTGATATTTGTCGCAGTGCGGACGGTGTTCCAGACTTTAACTTCATCAATCTGGCCCGCAAAATATTGCGAGGCTAATGTGCCGCCCATTTGCCATGCGTTTGTTCCCGAATTTGGAGAGGATGCACTAAAACTATTTGATTGAACGCCGTTGTAATAAAGAATATAGGAGTTGGTCGAACTCGCCCTGGATACAGAAATGTGTTGCCAGGATCCGACAATTAACGGTGTATTGAAATCCACCGTTGCATTTGTGGTTCCGGAGTTATCTTTTAAAACCAAAAAGTATTTATTATCGTGACAAGAGAGTACTAAGGTTTTAAGCCTTTGCAGAATTGGAGTATCAGCACTGTTAGAACAGGCTGCTGATGGATTAACCCATAACTCGATGGTAAAGGTATCTCCCATAGTTGTTACTGGGCTGGAGTATGCATATTGAGTACCGCTGAGGTTAAGTACTGAGTCGGTATCAGAAGTGGCAGGTGCCGGAATTACCGTCAGAGTTGCAACACTTGTTGTTCCGGTATCCATGGTGACGCTATCGGAGTCGCTATACATTGCCCGATATTGGTATCCATTGAGCGTTGATGTTGCAGTATCTGTATAAGTGTTCGGGTTTGCAGTCGATGCTGTTCCGACACTGCTCCACGTCGCACCATTGTCTGAAGACCTTTGCCACTGCCACGTTCTTGTGACTCCGGCATAGTCGGGAGTTCCAGATGCGGTCATTGTGAATGTGTCACCGCGATTAACGGTAGTGCTGGTTGGAGATGTGACTGGATTAGTGATGGTGTTTTTCAGCCAAGTAACGACGATTACACCGGAGCCACCGCTACCACCAGCGGCTGCTGCATAGGGTGTTGAGTTATTGACGTTTCCGGCGCCACCACCAGACCCAGTATTTGCTGCGCCATTTCCACCGATTACATTCGAGCTGTAGTCACCGCCCACTCCACCGATTGCCGTACCGCCACAACTACCGCCGGCACCTTTTCCGGCGGAGTAGTAGTTATTCCATTCAGTATTTAAATAGAAGTATCCAAATGATCCGCCGCCACCCGCTGCATAACATGTGGCTGTGCCCGTGATATTTATTGAGAGACCAGCACCGCCGTCAGGAGTTCGAGCGGATGGTAAACCGGTCATACTCAGATTCCAGTTTTGTCCGCCGTAACCACCTTGCGCAGAGATGCCTGCACCTCCGGCGCCACCACCACCTGCCGAGTTTCGAACCGTGTCATAGTTGGAAGTAGAAGATCCGAGCGATGCATATGGATATCCAGAACCACCACCACTGTTTCCTTGACCACCAGTACTTGTACCACCAGCCCAGCCGCTCGTTGATGCATTTTGATAAATACCTGCACCACCACCGGAGCCACCACTCTGAACATTGTTTGTTGTTCCGAATGAATTACCACCACCACCACCACCGTAAGCATGTGTGATCAAACCAAAATATGAATCTGCTCCGTTGGATGAAGAACCACCACCTCCAGCACCGCCGGTTCCAACAGTCATATTCATCGTTGAGCCAATTACCGAAGTTGTTCCGGTTTCAAGTCCACCTGCACCACCACCTCCGCCACGGCCACTGGCGCCACCACCACCTCCACCAACTGCAAGGAAGTAAACCGTTGCAACCCCGACCGGCGGAGTCCATGCAGTGGTTGTATCGAACTCCAGGATGCATCTAGTAGAAGAGGTATAAACTTTTACGTTAGCAGCCACATCAACTTGCGATGCACATGCGCCAGTACCAACAGTTGAAAGCGCGCTAGCTTTGAGTAGCAACCCGGGGCCTTGAATGATTTGGAGAAGGCCAACGAGCAGGGCGATCAAGAGCGCCTTAGTGGCTCGTTGCATCAACCCCGACTGCGTGGTGGCGATGGCAGGCCGGTTCATTAGACGGTTAGTTTATTAGATTAGAACCCGAGTCCAGTCATTGCACTGGCGGGTCGATGAGAAGTACGAACAGAAGCCGAAATGGAAAATTGGCCCTGGGGCTAATCGAGAATCTTCCCGATCCCTAAACCTAATAGCTGGCGGACTCGACGGTGTCTTTGTTAACTGCCGACATCGTGGCAAGTGGCGTGGCAGCGGCCTGCAGGGTCCAGAGATAGTTGCCGGTGGTTGGATCAAAGTCGAGGTACTCATAGCCATCGTCATAGCCGACATTCTGGCCAGCGCTATTGATGATCGAGAGCGCATTTTGGCGATCAGTGTTGGTGACAATTGTGCAGACTTTGCAGACTCGGAGCATCACGCGGTTTGAGTTCGCGCCGTTCGAGTCAACAAAGATATCAAGTGGAGTGGAACTTCCATTTTGGAAGAACTGCATTTTGAAATCTACGCCCTTGCAGTTTGCGGCGTCGAGTCCCATGATGGTAATTCCACTGACTCGTGAGTTACCGGAATAGATCGGAGCGGTGTACATCGGCTTAAGGCCAACCCATTGATCACAGGCAGATATACGAAAAAGGCCTTGGCCGAACTCAGTTCCCTTTTTTGCGTTGATAGTGATGTTGGCAGCAACGGTTGTAGCAAGTCCTGCGATAATAATCAGGATTGCGCCAATGGTGAGTTTGGCCGAACGATGGCGCTTTACTTCCGGCGCCTCCTCGTCGTACTCATCCTCTTCGTTGTACTCGATCACGAAGGGAGTTTATCGCAGGGCGGTGACCTCGGTTAAGGGCGAAGTTCTCAGGATTTGTTGAAGGCAGGCTCGATAGACTCTTGCCATGACCGGTTTAGCGCTCTTTATCTCGGTATTCCTTGCCTGCGCAGTTGAAGCGGTCGAGGCAACCACAATTGTCCTTGCGGCAGGAACGGCTCGAGACTGGAAATCCTCACTTATGGGAACCGGTTCGGCCCTTGGAGTTCTGGCGATTGTGATCGGAGCATTTGGACCATCAATTTCCCACCTACCCATTAACTCGCTTCGACTCTTCGTCGGCGGACTTCTTCTTGTCTTTGGGCTGCAATGGGTACGCAAGGCAATCTTGCGCGCAAGTGGATACAAAGCGCTGCATGACGAGGATGCAATATTTCAAGAGGAGATTGCGGCAGCCAAAATAGCCAATGAGGGAAAGAAATTTGGAGTTCATGATTGGTACTCCTTCACTCTCTCATTTAAAGGCGTGCTACTTGAAGGGTTAGAAGTTGCATTTATCGTTCTCACTTTCGGAACAATCCAACATCGCGTGGGCTTGGCTTCGCTGGCTGCGCTCGCCGCAGTATTGGTTGTTGTCGCGGCCGGCGTGGCGCTACGTAAACCGCTGGCTCGGGTACCAGAAAATCAGATGAAGTTTATTGTCGGAATTATGCTGACCAGCTTTGGCATCTTCTGGGGCGCCGAAGGCGCTGGTGCAGAGTGGCCCCATAAAGACCTTTCACTGCTCGCCATCATTCCGTTTATGGTTGCGCTCTCGTTGCTTTTAATTGCCGTGCTAAAGACACAGAAAGCGCGAATACACACATCGGTTGGCGCCAATGGATCTCTTGGTTCAATCAAGAGCTCAATTACAAATGTGGCAGATTTTGACGAGGCGGATGCAGAAGCAATCATTGAAGATCGTGGCTTTGTTAAGGCAATCAAGGACTTTGGATATTTTTGGTATGACTTCCTCATTGGTGATGACTTGATCGGAACTTTGATCGTGCTCGCTTCCATGGAAGCGACAAACCTGGCATTTCACGGCGGAGTAAATGGTTGGTGGATCTTGCCCGTCGGTGTTGCGCTCTTGTTGCCGATAAACCTCCTTCGAGTTACTCGCTGAACTAGGAGAGAAATTGGGTTCATATCTCGGCTTTCTTCCTAAGCTCCAAGATTTTGCTCCATTTAAGAGAACTCTCCGCTCAAATATCGTTGCCGGAATAACTGTCGGCATTGTTGCTCTTCCCCTTGCTTTGGGTTTTGCCATAACGACTGGTGCAGGTGCTGGTGCGGGAATTACCACGGCGATTTTGGCTGGATTTGTTGCTGCCCTATTTGGTGGCTCGAATTTTCAAGTCAGCGGACCCACTGGCGCGATGACTGTTGTTTTGGTGCCCATCGTTACAAAGTACGGAGTTGCCGCCTTGGCACCTCTGGGAGTCTTTGCTGGACTCCTCATCATCGTGATGGGTATTGTGAAATTAGGTCGATTTATTGATCGAGTTCCCTTTGCAGTGATGGAGGGATTCACTTTAGGAATTGCCCTTGTCATTGCGCTCCAACAAATTCCATTGGCACTTGGCGTTCCAAAGGCGAAAGGTTCTCATACGGTTTTGGTGGCGTTTGATACTTTCAATAACGCTGTGAAGTCATCACTGAATTGGAAATCTATAGGTTTAGTGGCTCTAGTTTTAATTGTGAAATTCTCTTGGGTGAAAATTTCTCATGTGCTAAAACTCAAATTTCATTTGCCCGCGAGCATTGTTGCCATCGCAGTGGCCACCGTGGTCTCGGAAATTTCTCACCTCCACCTCGCCACTATCGGAGCTATTCCCAAAGGTTTTCACGCACCTCATGATTTTCTCGGAGCGCTTAAATCAGTTCCTATGGGTGAGATGGTTTATTCGATAATAGTTATTGCACTGCTTGGCGCCATCGAGTCATTGCTTTCGGCGCGAGTCGCAGATGGCATGGCCCATGCTCAAATCGATCACGAGCAGGTTAAACATCAACCCAATCGTGAACTATTTGGTCAAGGCCTTGGAACCGTAGTCGCTTCAATCTTTGGCGGAATCCCTGCAACTGGAGCGATTGCACGAACGAGCGTGAATGTGCGATCTGGTGCGCGAACTCGATTTGCGTCTATGGTGCATGCGCTCTTTCTCTTGCTCATTCTCCTCTTCTTAGGGCCGCTGGTCTCACACATTCCCACCGCGGCACTTGCAGGAGTTCTACTAGGTACTTCCTATCGCATCGCTAATCCCACGAGTATTCGCGAAGCGATGCGAAGTACTTGGGCAGCCGCACTAGTTTTTGTGGTGACTGCTCTAGCAGTTTTAGCTATCGATTTGATTTGGGGATTAGTAATAGGGCTTGTGCTGCACGCCTTTTTGAAAGCGGCCAAGCGGATTTAAATCACCAAGAAGAAAATTATTAACCAATCAACTCTTTGTCGCGTTGACGGGTCTGATCGTGGGTACAGGTCAAGTTTGCCGGCTTTGCGGCACATGGATCACAGAGCAGGATTAAGTTGTGACATGAGATGTCGCCGCAGTTGCGGAATTGGTTACTGAATTCCCCACAAGCCTGGCATTCACCGATTTTCTTGGCATCCTCGGTGAAGTCAACGGCCATTCGACCATCAAAGATATAGAGCGAGCCTTCCCAATGAGATGCATCGCCAAATTTCTTGCCATATTTAACGATTCCGCCATCAATTTGGTAGACCTCTTTGAAGCCACGATTGATCATGACGGCCGAAAGAATTTCGCAGCGAATTCCGCCGGTGCAATATGTGACTACCGGCTTATCCTTCATGTGGTCGTATTTGCCCGACTCGATTTCGGCAACAAAGTCATGTGAAGTCTCGACATCAGGAACGACTGCATCTTTAAATTTACCAATTTTGGCTTCATAGGCATTGCGGCCATCGAAGAACATGACTTCTTCACCGCGCTCTTCAACAAGTTTGTCGACCTCATATGGCTTGAGGTGCTTGCCGCCATTAACGACGCCCTGCTCATCAACCTTGATTTCATCGGGATGGCCAAAGGCAACTAGTTCTGGGCGAACTTTTACTGAAAGTCGAGGGAACTCTTGGCCGGTTCCATCAGACCATTTAAAATCAATTTTACGAAAGCCCGGATAGAGCTTGGTGGCCTTAACATATTTTTTGAGAGCGGACATATCTCCGCCCAAAGTTCCATTGATGCCGTGTTTGCTGATGATGATGCGGCCCTTTAATCCAAGGGATTCACATAAGGTTTTCTGCCAAAGCATCGTGGCTTCAGGATCGTGTAACGGCGTGAAGCCGTAATACAAGATGACCTTCTGGAGTTCCATGGTGAAATTCTAAGCCCAGGGCGGCGGCTGTGAAAGCCAGAAAAACAAGGAGGTGAGTACTAGCTGAAGCTGAGTTCAGCAGTACTTACGAGGTCGCACTTGCGGCCGGGGAGTCCGTAATTCATGGCTGCGGCATTCTGCTCAGCAATAATGTGTTCGGCCGGAACTTTGATGCCGCCAAGTTCGGTATCTGAAGTCGTGTGAGCATCGCCAACGAGTGTGACGTCATAACCCTTTTCATATGCAGCGTGGAGAGTATTGCGTACACAGAAATTAGTTTGGGCGCCAGAGATCACGAGGTGAGAAATGCCTTTTGCGGCAAGAACATCTTCCAAATTGGTCTCTTCAAAAGAACTGCGGAATGTTTTTTGAATAATTTCATCGCCAGGCGCAGGCTGAAGTTCGGAGACAATCTCCCAGAGTTCGCTGCCAAGTGGCATCCATGGATCAGAGTGTTGAACCCAGATAACTTCGGTTCCAGCCGCACGTGCCTTTGCAATGACAGTATTGATATTGGCAATTGTCTCTTCCCGCTTAAAGGCGGTTACAACGACATCGTTTTGAACATCGATAACCATTAGCGCGGTCTTAGTGCGATCTGCGAAAGTACTCATTGTCAAAATCCTCTAAGAGTTGAAGGTCAGGAAGAGTCCGTGCTGACTTGCCCGCAAATATTAACTTACATCCAGATGAAAAAAGAACTTCGCGTTACCGCCCCTCATGCAGCACGCGAAGTTCTTTGATTTCCCGCTTAAAAAGAAATTACTTTGTTGGAGCGACCGGCTTATTCGTAGGAAGTGCAGGTGCAGCTGCAAGTGCAGCAGTGCGGGTTGCTTTTGCAGCCGCGATTGCGCTCTTGTATGCCGTTGCGGCAGCAGTACGGTCAGCAGCTGTCTTTGCTGCGGCCTTTGCTGCTGCAAGTGTCGTATCGGCTGCAGTCTTAGCAGTATTGAAAGCTGTCTTTGCTGCGGCGTAGGCATCTCGATGTGCTTTCGCAGCGGCTTGATAGGCAGCGAGATCACTCTTGTATTGGGCGACTGCGGCTTTATGGGCAGCGTTTGCCTCAGCTTTTGCCGTGGAAGAGGTCGGGGTAGGAGTCGCGGTGTCAGCGAAGGCGCTGATCGCGCTGCCGGTGAGAATAGTTATTGCCATGGTTGATATAGCTGCTGTGCGCTTAAGTGAATTCATTGCTTGGCTCCTCAAATGAAGTCACCTCTTTTTTGAGGTAACTGAGAGTTAGTGAAGCAAGTGCGAGTTACAAAATGGCTAACTTTGGCTGTGAAAGTTGTGTGAATAATTCAGCACGTACCCGTTCGCGGGGAGACAAAGTAGGTGAATTGCCCTGACGGGTTTACTGTTTTCTTATGAATCTTCTCGTCGATCGCCTCTTTCGCCATATGGCATGGGCTAATAATTTTCTCTTTGATCAGCTCGCAGCCCTCTCGCCGGAGCAGTTGAAGATGACGGCCCCGAACGATGAATGGAGCGCCGCTGAAATTCTGGAGCATCTGACTGGTTCAAGGTATGCGGATTTACTAGATGGAAAGGGTTACATCCCAACGGAAGTTCCGACTACATCTACCGAGGTGTTAGCACTGAAGGAATTGTCGGCTGGCTTTGATGCCAGGCTTCGTGCAGCAGCTCAAGAAGTCGATGGATTTGTGGAGTTTCAACGAGATGGGCGGACCATTCGTCGATCTCGTCAAACTATTTTGGCTCAGGCTATTCACCATGCGACCGAACATCGCGCACAAATTGCCGGGATTTATTCTTCACATGGTTTGAAGATTGTAGATCTGGATGAAATTGATCTGTGGGCCTTTGCGAATTATGAAGGCTTGGGCGATTAGTTCTAAATATGAATTAAATCGCCGGTGTTGTATTTTCCGGTCTTATCTCCGTTAAGGATATGTACGCTTGCGACGCCTGAAACTTCCCAACTCTGGAGATCGCGTGTGAACATCGCGCTATCTTCGTCGATACCAACAATTGATATCCCCTCTGGTGCCTTTAGGAATATTTGAACCGCTGCATCTGGAATCCATTTAAAGAACTTGTTGTAGTGGGGGATAGTGCGAATATGTGGGATCAAGTTAAAGCCAGGCGAACCGACCTCTTTTAATTTGCGAAAATGTGGAATCTCCGGACCCATGGCCATAGCGCCAGCGCTGCATCCAGCTAGGGACGAACCTGCCTTCCAATTTCGGATAATGGCTTCATAAACGGGGGTGCCTATTAATGATTCGGCTAAATAGTGTGGGTCGCCGCCGCTGAGATAAATCAACCCAGCGCCATCTATTTGTGCGGCAAAATCCTCGCGCATTGCATCTTCTCGAGTAAAGACCGGAAGGAATATTTGCTCGGCGCCGAGGCGATCGGCTTGAGCTTTTCCGAGATCCTTCCAATGCTGCAATCTAGATTCGCTCTCGCGACCTGCTGCAGTAGCGAGTTGCACATATCTTTTTGATGGACCAGAGCCCAAAAGCATCGCTTCGAACTCTTGCATGACGGGCAGATATTCCCCTGAGCCAACCAGAGCAAGCAGACCGTGTTCGCTAATTCCTCGATCGGTCATGTCTCTATCGTAGGCCTTTTAAATCTCGCCGAGTTCCAAACCTTGAAGAACTTCCTTAGCTCGAATTTGAAGCTCTTCCGAGTCGGTCAGTCGATTAATGCCGGAGAGTTGTTGCAGCATCCGGTGATTTTTGGAGAAGCGTTCTCTATTTTCAATGAGGAAATTCCAATAAAGCGTGGTGAACGGACAGGCATCCACGCCAACCCGCTTCTTGGGATCGTATGTGCAACCCTTGCAGTAATTACTCATGCGCGAGATATAGGCACCGCCTGCGGCATAAGGCTTGGTCATCATCTCTCCACCGTCGGCATGAACGCCCATCCCGATTACGTTGGGGACCATGACCCAATCCGAAGCGTCAATGAACTTCTCCCGCATCCATTGCAGAAATTTCTGCGGATTGATTCCTGAAATAAGTGCAAGATTGCTCAAGACCATTAGCCGTGGAATGTGGTGAGTCCACGCGCGCTCTTCAATATCTCCCACAACGCTGCGCAAGCAGTTCATCTCGGTTTTGCTAGAGTCGTTGAAAAGTGGAAGCAGCTTTCGCTTAGCACCGAGCCCATTTCGCTCTTTGAACTCTTCGCCTAAGTGCCAATACATGCCGTTGATATATTCGCGCCAGCCGATTATTTGGCGAATGAATCCTTCAGCGCCGGCGATGGGAATATCGCCCTTTTCAAATCTTTCGATCGCCGCTGCAATCACTTCGGATGGATGGAGCAAGCCATTGTTGAGATACGGGCTGAGAAGTGAATGATGAAGTGCCCAGTTCTCAGTGGTCATCGCATCGTCGTATGGGCTGAAGGAATTGAGACTATGGTGAACAAAAGCATCGAAGAACTGAGAATCAACGACTTCGTTCTCTTCATGTTCTACCTTCATCAGTCTCGAATATCGAAATTGAGAACTATATTGATAGTGGCGGAAAGTGCGTTGTGAGGGACTCGAACCCCCGACCCGGTGATTAAGAGTCACCTGCTCTACCAACTGAGCTAACAACGCGGGATATATAAAGTTTTTCGTGCGGAGCAGACCCTA
>CAILWW010000058.1 GCA_903838035.1 uncultured Actinomycetes bacterium
ACTCTGACTTCGACTCCAAGAATTTGGCGCGTGGTGATTTAGCCATGCAGTCCCCATGCCAATGGAGTCCTGGTCTGTGGACGACCCATTATTGATAATCGAGAAACGAACCTGCTGACTTGGCAACAACTCAGCACGTACCGAAATACGATCTGCGTTTGCATGGCGTACGGCATTCGCAATTGCCTCTTCAACAAACGAAGAACTAGCCGCGTTACCAGTGACTGAATTACATAAAATTGAAGCAAAATTTATTTTAGATGTCATGAAAGGTGATGCTCCATTTATATCTGGCGCCGCAGCCTCTGTCATTGAAAATGAAGAAGTACAACAGGCGCTATTAAACGTCAATGCGATTTACCTATCTATTCCATTGGAAGAAATTTACTTACGTACATCAGCTGGAGTGGTGGGCCGGCAAGCTCTTAACAATCAAAGCGATGTAATTGCCGAGCGTTTTCACCGCCGCGATCCTTTATATCGAAAGTTTGCGCACTCGGTCTTGGAACTCTCAAAGAGCCCGGAAGCTGATGCCGTAAAGCTGGCCGAGCTCATCCGTTGCGGTAAACTCTTAACACCATCTGCTGAGGAGAAACCGTGGAAAATATCGAAGCCTTTAACAATCATCTTCCCGTCAAAGTTCGTTTTGGCGAAGGCAAGGCTCTCACCCTTCCAGCCGTTGTTGCTGAATTCAGCGCGACCAAAGTTTTCCTTATGGTCGATGAAGGAATTGAGAAGTTCAACCCTGCTGCTAAAGCAGCGATGGATAATCTCATTGCGGATAAATCATTGACAGTTACTACCTTTGAAAAGCCTGCCGGCGAACCCACCATTGAGATGGTTGATGACGCGACCAACGCTCTCACTAAATCTGGTGCCCAAGTTCTCGTTGCACTGGGTGGCGGATCGGTCATTGATACTGCGAAAGCCGCTCGTCTCTGCTCACAACTCGAGATCTCCTTCCGCGAATTCCAGGAGAAGAAGCCTGCCTATCCAGATCCAACAGTTGCTTTAATTGCCCTTCCTACTTCTGCTGGAACCGGTTCAGAAGTTTCTGGAGGATCAGTTATTTCCGATCCTACTGCTGGTCGTAAAGCAGGAATTGCAAACGGATTGCTTCGCGCACAAGTAGCAATTGTTGACCCAGTTCTTACTTATTCCATGCCACCATCAATGACCGCCAACACCGGAATCGATGCACTGGCTCAAGCTATTGCCGGCATCATTGCAAAGTGCAGCACTCCAATTGGAGATGCAATCGGATACGAAGCAATTCGTATGATGACTCCAGCCTTGGTCGCTGCATATAAGGATGGCAACAATAAGGAAGCCCGCGCTGGAATGGCTGCTGGTTCCATGATGGCTGGCCTCACGATGAACATCTCAGATTGCACTGCTGAACATTCACTTGGCCAAGCAATCGGTGGACTCAAGCATGTTCCACACGGCCTCACAATTGGTCTAGTACTTGCTGAAACCCTTACCCGCGAAGCAAAGGTTGTTCCAGCAAAGATGGAGCGCGTAGCTGATGCGATGGATGAACCAGATGATGGAAGTAAAGATGGTTCACGTGCGGTCCGCGCCGTCAGCCGCATTCTTGCTCAACTTAATTTCCCGGTACTTTCCAGCCTCGGTTTCGAAGAGGGCGATATTGATAACTTGGCGAATATTGCGCTGGAAGACTTCTTTATTACCCAAGCCCCAACACCATGGAGCAAGCAAGAAGTTGTCGATGCATTTATGTCAGCTTTGAAACTTCGGAGCCGCGTCGCTTAGCTCTTAACGCTTTCCACTTCGCGCAGCGACATTTATTTCTCCGGCGTTGAGTGAAACAGGCGAACTTCCTGAAGCGCTTGGAGTAAATATTGCCGTGACCGGTGTTGGAATATGAATACTTGGTCGCCAATTGCATGAAGCTGTAATTGTTGTTGATGAAATTGTCGGGATACTTTTACAACCAGGAATTGCTTTTCCTTTTACATAAAATGTAACTTTACCGGCCGAAGTCACAGTAACGGTTAAAGTATTTGCTGTTCGATAAACCGCAGTTGCACCTTTACCTGTTGTGAAATCTCCTGAATAAGCGGCGTATCGAAGGACTACAACTCCAGTTCCGCCAGCTCCACCCAAGTTGCAACTTGTGTATCCACCACCACCACCTGCACCTCGACCTTCAGTTCCACTTGCACCCGGGCTTCCACCATTTCCACCGAGAGAATCCGCGCCATTTCCATTTACGGCGCTGGCGTAACCTCCACCAGATCCACCACCAGATCCGTAAGTGACGGTAGCGCCGGTGATATTGAAACTGTAACCGGAACTTCCATTTGCAGTTGATTGCGTCGAACTTGGCGTACCGCCTGTTCCACCGGAGTTTCCTGTTCCACCGCTGCCCACATATGGTCCAGCTTGGGCCCAAGTGCTACGCGAGCCAGTTCCGGCGCAATATGAATTCGCCCAATAAGTGGGGCCACCACCGCCTCCACCACCTACATAAGTGCTTCCATTAATTGTGACCGTTGAACTATCGCCATCTTGACCGTTTATGAGTGAAGTTCCGTCGTAGGTCAAAGTGCCTGCCGCAGTGGAACTTCCACCTGCACCACCAAAACCAACATGGATCGGAATGGTGGTACTTGATGCGGTGGGAAGGCTTGTGATCATGTATCCACCACCACCGGATCCGCCGCCTCCTACGTTGTTACCACCGCCACCACCGCCTCCAATAACCATCGCATCAATTGATGAAATTCCTATCGGCACGGGCCAACCATTTGCAGATAAATATGTGCGTCCAAATGTAGAAATCTTTAGATTTCCAGTAATGACGGTAGCTGAATCTAGGTTTGTAAAAGTCGGTGAACTCTTCACAGTCAATTGCGTTCCGGATGTCGCGCCACTTGCTTTATTGGAAACTACGCCACCACTCACATCATTAAAGTCATAATAAAGTTTTAAGTTTGAATCTCCGGTAGGTCCATATGAATTCATATCTGATTGCACCTGAGTTTGTGTGCGTTCGGTCTGCCAAACCTTTACTTCATCAATGTCACCGGTAAATCCACTTGCAAATATTGCATTAACGCCAAGGTTTAATCCGTTTCTAGCGCCGATACTGAAGTTATAGATGCTGTCACTTAGTGCGCTAGTGCCGGCATCTCCCGCAGAAGTAGTTGAGACTAGGCGGCCATTGATATATAACTTGGACGTAGCTGTACTTGTTGGTCGCGTGAATGCAATATGTTGCCATATGCCCGCTCTGGCACTCACACCCGTTGTGTAGTAGAACCATCCTCCGTTATAAAGTGCAAAATTAAACTTTCCAGAAACCACGGATAAAGCATAAGAATTCTCTTTAATCATAATTACACACTCACCCGAGGCCACGCAGGTGGCATCAGGTCTAATCCAGGCTTCCATTGTGATGGCGTTTGGAATCGTGAACCCAGCATCATCTGCTGCGACGACATATTGAGTGGCGGTTGAATCTAAGTGAAGGTAAGTATCGACGTAACCGGTCGCAGCATATGCGGGCTGAATGGCGGTGAAAGATAGGGAGAGGGATGCGAGCATGGCCGCGAGAAAGACTCTCACCCACGTAGTTGCTCTCACTGCTTAATGGTACTAATGAAGCGTAGGTAGGCAATAAACTTCGCTTATTCGAGATTGAG
>CAILWW010000059.1 GCA_903838035.1 uncultured Actinomycetes bacterium
CTCTTTAACTTGGGCTACTACAAGTGGACCAGTCAGATCAGCGCCTTGGCGCTCAATCGACTCGACTTCAAAGCCAACTTTTACAAAGGCGCTCTCTAAATCGAGGTCAGAGATATCTTGCGGAACGGGAACGTATTCACGAACCCAAGAGAGCGGAAACTTCATCGTGCACCTGTTCCAAAAGCTTGGGTAAATCGAATATCGCCTTCGACGATATCGTGCATGTCAGTAATTCCATGGCGCACCATCAGAGTGCGTTCAAGTCCCATACCAAAGGCAAAGCCCGAATATTCATCGGGATCAATTCCGCAGGCAATGAGAACCTTAGGGTTGACCATTCCACAACCGCCCCACTCCACCCAGCGGCCATTGAAGAAGAAATCAACTTCCGCGCTTGGTTCGGTAAATGGGAAAAATGATGGGCGCAAGCGAGTTTTAACATCAGGCCCGAACATGGCTCTAGCGAAGTAATCAAGAGTCCCCTTGAGATCAGCCATTGTGATGCCCTTATCGATAACTAAGCCTTCGACTTGGCTAAAAACGGGTGTATGCGTTGCATCTAGCTCATCAGCTCTATAGGTACGACCCGGGCAGATTACGTAAATTGGGGGTTGATTTTCGAGCATGGTTCGAATTTGAACAGGCGAAGTGTGGGTGCGCAATACCAGGCGAGCGGCAAGTGGCTCAACGAAGAAAGTGTCCTGCATGGTGCGAGCAGGATGATCAGTGGGAATATTGAGTGCATCAAAATTGAGCCACTCGGATTCAAGTTCCGGACCTTCGGCAACTCGGTAGCCAAGACCGATAAAGAGATCACTTATTTCATTAGTCAAAATGGTGAGTGGATGTAATCCACCTTTTAATACACGCTGGTAAGGCAGAGTTATATCAACTCGCTCATCAACCAGGACTCGAGCATCCCGTTCAGCTTCAAGTAGCGCGCTCTTGGCTTCAAAAGCTGCGTTTACCTCAGCTTTAGCGGCGCCTACCAATTTTCCGAATTCAGAGCGGTCAGCCGGCTCCATTTTTCCTAAGCTTTGACTCGCCTTTGCTAGTTCGGATTTATCTCCGATGTGCTCAATTTTTACTGCCTTGAGTAAATCTAAATCTGTTGCAGATTCAATAGCGGCCAACGCTCCCGTACGTGCCAGATCAAGGGCAGCTGCTGGCGTGGACATGAAGCGAATCTTATCTAAGAGCAGCGGTAAATCCCGTGCTATTTCTTAGCAATTCCAAGTTGAAACATCGCAATGGCAGCAGCGCTTGCCACATTCAGACTTTCTGAATGGCCCTCCATGGGGATGTGCACTCTGGCAGCTATGCCGTCAATATCCGGCAATCCACGCGCTTCATTTCCGAAGATAAGTATTTGCTTTTCGGAAGGTTGAATATCTAGTAGTGATGATGAGCCATCACCAGCAAAGGCGTAAGTCTGAAATTCACCATTGCTTGCGAATTCAAGCATCTCTGCCAGTGGAATGCTTTCGACAACTGGAATGTGCCACAAAGAGCCAACAGTTGCCCGCACGGTTTTGGGACTAAAGACATCCACACTCTTATCGGAGAAGACGATGGCATCAAACCCGCATGCATCTGCCGTTCTAATTACCGTGCCGCTATTTCCTGGATCTTGAATCTCCCAAAAATAGGCAATTTTCTTCGCTCCAATTTGGCCCAATTTATAGAGGGTCATATCGAGGTAGGAGCACCAAGCCAAAATCCCTTGCGGGGATTCGGTATCGGCCATCGCCTTCATAATCTCATCGGTGACCGGATAGATATCAACTGAATCAAGAATTGAGGGAGCAATTTCGCTCTCTAGTTTTGCAATCCCTGCCTCTGTTACATAAAGACGTTCAACCTTTGGGGCGCTCGGTATTTTAGGAGATAGCGCTTCCCGCACGCTTTGAATTCCATCGGCGATAAAGGCCTTCTCTTCTCTTCGATATTTCTTTCCCCGAGAACCCAAAAGAGCCTTCACTCGCTCTACATGAGAGGAGTGAAGGCTCGTAATTGTTGAGTTATGCATTAACTACATGCTGGCGTGCAACTTCAACTAGCGCCTTGAAGGCAGCTGGGTCGTTTGTTGCAAGCTCAGAGAGAACGCGGCGATCAACTTCGATGCCAGCTCCCTTGAGACCTTGAATGAAACGGTTATAAGTCAGACCGTTTTCACGAGCACCGGCATTGATGCGTTGGATCCAAAGCTGACGAAAGTCACCTTTACGATCTTTGCGATCATTGAATGCATAAACGAGTGAGTGAGTAACTTGCTCTTTAGCCTTAGAGAATAGGCGTGAACGTTGTCCACGGTATCCCGCTGCGCGCTCAAGTGTGGTGCGACGCTTCTTGGCCGCGTGTACTCCGCGTTTTACTCTTGCCATGTTCTAGCCCTCCCCTTACTTCAAACCGAGCATGCGCTTGGCTGTTGTGGTTACTGGAACCTTGGCAACCGCATCGCTGCTTAGACGACGTGTGATTCGTGATGACTTGTGCTCGAGAAGGTGGCGCTTGCCAGCACGCTCGTGCATGACCTTTCCAGTTCCGGTTAGGCGGAAGGTCTTCTTTGCACCGCTATGGGTCTTCATCTTTGGCATTTGGCTAACCTCCTAGTTAGTCGTGCTTGTCGAACTAGTAGAACTCTTCTTTGCAACTGCAGCTTTTTTGACGTTAGTTCCAAGAACCATTGTCATATTTCGTCCCTCTTGCTTTGGGGCGAACTCAACAAAAGCCACTTCCTTAAGTTCTTCAGCTAGTTTCATGAGCAAGCGATAACCGATTTCTGGTCTTGCTTGTTCACGACCACGGAACTGAATAGTTACCTTCACTTTGTCGCCGCCTTTAAGGAACTTCTCGATATGAGAACGCTTGGTCTCATAATCGTGTTGTTCAATCTTTGGACGAAGTCGCATTTCCTTGACGACAATGTGGGTTTGATTTGAGCGAGCCTCGCGTGCTTTTTGTGCGGCTTCGTACTTGTACTTTCCGAAATCCATCACTTTGCACACTGGGGGCTGAGCATCGGGAGCTATCTCGACGAGATCAAGACCGACTTCATCTGCCATTTTCAAAGCAGTGTCGATATCTACTACGCCAATTTGTTCTCCGTCATAACCAATCAAACGAACTTGCGCTACGCGAATTCGATCATTGATGCGGGGTTCTGCGCTGATAACTGTTCCTTTCCTTCTACTAACATCCGAATTTTCGGAGACGAAGGAGGCAACCGCGCTTAAATAAAGGCTAGGCAGGGCCCAGCTATTAAAAAAGTGACCAGCTCGCCGAGGCGAGGTAGGTGGGAGCGGCTAGCTCCTCTTGATGGGGTAATGGTACTTGAGCGGGCGGGAAAGGAAAAATCGAGGTTGAGCGTGAAATTAACCCCCGATTGCGTGTAATCCCCCATCAACGTGGATGATCTCGCCCGTTGTTTTGGTGAAGAAGGGCGACATCAAGGCCACTGCGGCCTGTGCGGCTGGGACCGGATCATTGACATCCCATTCCAGCGGAGACTTGGAATTCCATACTGTTTCGAACTCGTCGAACCCTGGGATTGATTTAGCTGCCATCGTGCGAATCGGGCCGGCTGCCACCAAATTAAAGCGAATATTTTCCTTACCTAAATCACGGGCAAGGTATCTAGAAGTTGATTCGAGCGCTGCTTTAGCAACTCCCATCCAGTCGTACTTGGGCCAAGCAACCTGTGCATCAAAATCTAGACCAACTACGGAAGCGCCTGTTGGTTCAGTGAAAAGAGGTCTACAAGCCATCGTGAGCGATTTAAGCGAATAAGCGGAGACTTGAACGGCTGTTGCAACATCCGGCCACTCGGTATTGAGGAAGTTGCCACCCAAAGCCGCTTCCGGCGCAAAACCAATTGAGTGAACCACCCCATCGAGGTGCGGCAAGTGTTCTTTGACGGCAGCAGCCAAATGAGAAAGGTGCTCATCGTTCGTGACATCGAGTTCTAAAACTGGCGCTTCTTGCGGAAGGCGAGCTGAGATGCGCTTGGTAATACTCATCGCTCTGCCGAAAGAGGTGAGCACCACGTTGGCACCCTCCTCTTGCGCAACTCGCGCAATATGAAAAGCGATCGAAGAGTCGGTGAGGACTCCAGTTACCAGCACGTTTTTGCCAGCGAGAATTCCCATAGTTAATGTCCCATTCCTAGTCCGCCATCGACGGGAATTACCGCGCCGGTGATATAGCTTGCTTCTGGTGATGCCAGGAATGAAACCACTCCTGCAATTTCTGATGTACTTCCCAATCGACCGAGTGGAATCGAGGACTGAATCTCATTCTTTCTCGACTCCTCAAGAACTGCGGTCATATCAGTCTCAATAAAACCTGGCGCTACAACATTGGCAGTGATTCCGCGTGAACCCAGTTCGCGGGCGAAAGAGCGAGCCATTCCCACTAAACCGCTCTTGGTTGCCGCGTAGTTCACCTGGCCGGCGCTGCCCAACATTCCAACAACAGAACCGATAAAAATCATGCGGCCAGATTTCTTCTTTAACATTCCGCGAGTGCAAGCGCGGGCCACTCGGAATGCTCCGACAAGGTTAGTCTCGATAACTGCGTAGAAATCCTCATCGCTCATTCTCATTGCCAGGCCATCTTTGGTTATTCCGGCGTTTGCAACTAGTACATCGACGCTTCCAAATTTTTCTTCTATCTCTTTGAATGCTGCATCCACACTTGTCGAATCGGTCACATCCATAGTGACGCCGTGAAGACCTTCCGGAGCGGAGCCACTTCGATATGTGACCACCGTCGTATAACCAAGCTCTTTGAAACGCGAGGCGATCGCAAATCCGATACCGCGATTTCCACCAGTGATGAGGGCCACTTTGCCAGAGGCGCCGGAGTCGAAATTCGTCATGGACACAACTTACTTGCTACCCAAGGGTAGTTAGGAACTTGGGCACGAAGTTTTCCCAAAATTTCATTACAGTATGGGGATGAGAATGAAGATTGCACGTTCAAAGAGCGAGACGCCTGTTGCAATCACATCGGTTGGCGAGAGCCTGACGGAAGATCAAAGTTCTAGGCAGCGTCGATATTTCATATCAATGATGGTTCGAACTCTCTGTTTTATCTCCGCAGTGATTCTGCCAAATCCTTATCGATGGGTAGCACTTTTTGGGGCACTCATACTTCCCTACATCTCGGTCTTGATTGCGAATGCTGGGAGAGAAAATATCCACGGCAAGACTAAGTACTTCGCAGCTTTTACTGGTCGCAAAGAGCTTGACGCATAGCATTAATGCGTAAATTCTTCGCCATTCCAGAAATAGCTAAATCCCTTCTTGCCCTCTTGCTGGTGGCACTCTGCCTGCTGGCTGGAAATTGGCAATGGAATAAAGGCAAAGTGCTTTCACATCAAAATTCCATAATCAAGCAGAATCTCACGCTTAAACCGTTAACCGAAACAAAACTGATCCGAATAGATCCGGTTGCCAATCAATGGCGAACGGTCATTCTTAAAGGGAAATTCGAAGCAACGCATCAACTTCTGATTCGAGATCGATACAACCAAGGGGTCTATGGTTTTGAAGTCCTACAACTCTTCAAAACTGTCAATGCGAATTATTGGATTGATCGCGGGTGGGTTAAGGCTGGCGCAACAGCAAGTACCCCACCAACAATTCCAAGGCTACCCACCGAAACTTTAATCATCAGTGCGCGAATTCGAGCCGAAGATCTCTCGCATCAACTTCATGGGAGTTTCTTTGCCAGCACGGCATCTAAGCGGGTAATTCCACTCCAAGATATCCAAGGCGTGAATGCAGCTCCATATTATTTAGATGAATTGAGCAGCGATAATAAAGATGCTGCTCCTATTACGGTTATTGATTTGCCAGACTTAGGAAATGGCCCGCATTTTGCCTATGCGCTTCAATGGTTGGCATTTGCAGTCCTAATACTTGTGGGACGAGGAATGTTATTCCGAGAGACCCAACGACTGTCTTTGGAAGAGATCAAAGTAAAGTCCGCCTAGGGCCACCAGCTCCTCATGTTTTCCACGCTCAACGATTAGACCATTTTCGAGAACCAATATTTGATCAGCGCTCACGACTGTTGAGAGCCGGTGAGCGATAACGATGCTTGTTCTTTTGGCAAGTGCGACCTGCAGCGCTTCTTGAACAAGAGATTCGTTCTCTGAATCGAGATGCGCCGTCGCTTCATCGAGAATCACGACATCCGGTGCTTTGAGGAGAAGTCGAGCAATCGCCAGGCGTTGCTTCTCGCCGCCCGAAAGCCGGTGACCGCGCTCCCCCACAACAGTCTCCAATCCATTGGGCAACGACCGGATAAACTTTCCAATTTGCGCAGCATCACAGGCAAGCATCATCTCCTCGACGGTAGCATCATGTTTTGCATAGCGAAGATTGGACTCGATACTTTCATGAAACATATGGGAATCCTGAGTCACAACTCCTATGCGAGAACGTAATTCATCGAGTGAAACATCGCGAATATCTACGCCATTAATTGAGATAGAACCAGCAGTCACATCGTAAAGCCTTGGTATTAGCGTAGATATTGTGCTCTTTCCGGCGCCGGATGGACCAACGATCGCGGTGAGAGTTGATGGGGCAACTTCAAAGGAGATTCCTTTGAGGATCTCTCCACTTTCAACCGTCTCCTTCTTCGCCGCAGATTCCAGAGAGGCAAGGGATATCTCCTCGGCCTTCGGATAGGTGAAATGAACATTCTGAAATGAGATTGTCGGCGCCGCTGCCGGAATAGCTTTGGCAGTGGCCGGCTCTTGCACCATTGGTTGAAGATCTAGAACCTCAAAAACTCTTTCAAAGGAGACCAGCGCAGTCATCACATCAACTCGAACATTGGAAAGTGCTGTCAATGGACCATAGAGGCGTGCCAAGAGCGTCGTGATTGCCAATAGAGTTCCGATGGTGATGGTCTTGCTTATTGCGAGATGTCCACCAATTCCATAGGCGATCGCTGTTGCAACGGAGGCCAGGGTCGTAAAAGCTATAAAGAAGGTCCGGTTTAGCAGCGCCATCTTGATACCCATATCGGCCACTCTGCGGGCTCGAGATGAGAATAGTTTTCCCTCATAGGTGTTATTTCCATAAAGATTAACGAGCAAAGCACCGGAGACATTAAATCGCTCGGTCATCGTCGAAGACATTTCAGCGTTAAGTTGCATTGACTCTCGCGTATACCCAGCCAATTTTCGCCCGAGCCATTTTGTGGGAACGATAAAGACCGGAAGTAGAATCAGAGAAATTATCGTGATCTGCCACGAGAGTACAAGCATGGTGCCCGCGACCAGTATCAAGGTGAGGACGTTGCTTACTAGCCCGGAAAGGGTAGATGTAAAAGCTTGTTGCGCTCCAATGACATCAGAGTTAATTCGCGAAATTAGCGCTCCGGTTTGAGTTCGCGTAAAAAAAGCAATCGACTGTTTTTGAACATGAGAGAAGACCCGGGTTCGTAATTCAAAAATCAATCCCTCGCCGATCCGACTCGAGAGAAATCGAGTCACGAGCGAAACTAACGCATCAAGTAGAGCAATGATGGCGACCAAGAGTGCCAACGAGGTAACGACAGACCCTTTTCTGGGGACTACGCCTTGATCGATTAGCCGCTTAAGAATGAGTGGAGAGGTAATGACGAGAAGAGCATCAATGACTACAAATGAGATAAAGAAAATGAGGTCGCGTTTAAATGGGGCGGCAAATTGCAGGATGCGCTTGAAGGTGCCCTTTTTTAGCTTCTGATTCTTTACCGATTGATCGGCCGAAAGGGTCTGCATCGCGCGCCAAGTGGCGTGCATCGACATAACTTCTCCTTAGACGGTGAAGCCGATAGCGCGAAGTTGTTCGCGTCCATCATCGGTGATCTTGTTTGGACCCCATGGTGGCATCCAGACCCAGTTAATTTTTACATCACTTGTGATGTCGGCAAGAACTGAGCGCGTTTGATCCTCAATGACATCTTGAAGTGGGCATGCGGCGGAGGTCAAAGTCATATCGAGCGTTGCTATACCGTCATCAAGTCGCATGTCATAAACAAGACCTAGGTCGATGACGTTGATTCCTAGTTCTGGATCAATCACATCTTTCATTGCCTCGGTTACATCATCGAGTGTTGTCTCTGCCATATCTCTCCCTAGTTACTTTCGTTCACGGTCTGCATGACCGCATCCTTAAATGCCATCCAACCCAGAAGCGCACACTTTATTCGGGCGGGAAACTTCGAAACGCCCGCCAAAGCAACCGCATCTTCTAGGATATTTTCATCGCCTTTTTCCGTGCCTTTGCTCTGCATGAGCTTTGTAAATGACTCAAGCGTGAGCAGAGCTTCATCAACGGTTTTACCAATGACAAGATCGCTCATGATTGAGGTACTCGCCTGCGATATCGAACAGCCGACACCATCCCAGCCCAGTGATTGCACTTTGCCATCTTCAATCACCAAGTTCAGGTCAATCTCATCGCCGCAAGAAGGGTTAACGTGATGAACTTGCTTGGAGAAAGTAGGCAGGAGCTTCTTATTCAGAGGCGTTCGATAATGATCCAGGATCACTTCTTGGTAGAGCGAATCAAGTTCCATCGTTACACCTTAAAGTATTTCTGCGTTTGGGCAATTCCATCTATCAGTGCATCTATATCTGATGTGTCGTTATAGATGTAGAAGGATGCTCGAGTGGTTCCAACTACTCCTAATTTACGCATCAATGGCCAGGCGCAATGGTGCCCAGTGCGAACCGCGATTCCATATTGATCCAAAACTTGTCCCGCATCGTGGGGGTGAATTCCTTCTAGCGCGAAGGAGATGACACCGCCCCGCATAAAGGAGTCTCTCGGGCCGATAACCCGAGTGCCTTCAAGTTCTGCAAACTTAGAGAGCGCGTACTCGGTGAGCATATGCTCGTGTGCCGCAACTCGTTCCATCCCAATATTCGTAAGGTAATCAAGAGCGGCGGCTAAGCCAACAGCTTGTGCCATGTTTGGCACGCCAGCTTCGAACTTTCGGGGAGCCTCCGCCCACGTGGCATCAGTCATGGTGACCGAGGTGATCATCGATCCACCCAAGAGAAAGGGCTCCATCTCGTTCAGGAGTTCGTTTCTGCCCCAAAGCACGCCTATGCCAGTTGGGCCTAAGGCTTTATGCCCGGAGAAGGCAAGGAAATCAATATTTAGCTCAGAAACATTTGTTGAAAAATGGGGAACCGATTGGCAAGCATCCAAGACAAAGAG
>CAILWW010000060.1 GCA_903838035.1 uncultured Actinomycetes bacterium
AATGAAAAGGCTGCTGCGAAACAACTAGCAAAAGTTGCCCAGATTCTCGGAACATCAACAGCTAGTCAGGGATTGTGGAATCTTTCAACCGAAATCGGCGCGGAATTCGCGTTGAAGAATTTGCAATTTTCCGAAGCAGAGATAGAGAGTGCGACTGAAGCGATTTCAAGCCAAGTGCTTGTAAATCCACGGCCATTCGAATATGAGTTTGTCGTCAAACTACTTAAAGCGGCAAATAACGGAACTCGCCCCGATGACGAGTCCTGGTAAATCAACCAAGCAGACGAGGAGAAATGTGCAATGGTTGAATTGAAAAGCAAGAAAGTACTCGCAGGAGTACTCGCGTCAGTGATGGCCCTTACCTTGGCTACTCAATCGGGAGCATCCGCAGGGAGCGTAAAAACTCTCACAGTGGGATTTGTATCCCCTCAAACTGGCCCATTGGCTGGATTTGGTGAAGCCGATAAGTATGAAGTCAATCAAATGACAGCATATTTTAAAAAGAATCCCATCATGGTTGGGTCTTCACAATACAACGTAAAGGTAATTTTGAAAGATGCTCCTAATTCAGCTGCAGCATCAACAGCAGCCTCTGATCTCATCAATAATGACAATGTGGATCTCATTTTGGCATCCAGCACACCAGATATCGTCAACCCAGTTTCTGATCAGTGTGAAGCAAATGCTGTTCCATGTATTACAACTGTTGCGCCATGGCAGGCTTATTACTTTGGCCGCCAAAAGGATCCAGCACATCCAGTCGCATTCAAGTGGACTTATCACTTCTTCTGGGGCCTAGAAGATGTCATGGCAACTTATGAAGATATGTGGAGCAAAGTCACCACAAATAAGAAGGCCGGCGCACTATGGCCAAATGATCCAGATGGTCAAGCATGGAGTGGCGCAAACGGCTTCCCTGCAACAACCAAAACAATTGGTGTATCAGTAACTGACCCGGGTCTCTATCCTGACGGAACCCAGGACTTCACTTCCCAGATCTCTGCATTCAAATCTGCGGGCGATCAAATTCTTCTTGGTGTACCAATCCCACCTGATTTCACAACATTCTGGAACCAGGCAGTACAGCAGGGTTACAAGCCAAAGATTGCAACTATCGGTAAGGCGCTTCTCTTCCCATCTGCCATTGAAGCGTTGGGAAAGAATGGTCAGAATTTGGGTACCGAAGTTTGGTGGCACCCAACATCTCCATTCAAGAGCAGCTTGACCGGACAGAGTGCAAAGGCGCTTGCTGCCGCATATGAGAAAGACACAAAGAAGCAATGGACACAGCCACTTGGCTTCTCCCACGCACTCTTTGAGGTCATGGCTGCCGCAGTGAAGTCAGCTGGTTCTACAGACAAGGCAAAGGTTGCTAAGGCAATTTCAAAGCTCAAGGTAAATACCGTTGTTGGAACTGTGGACTTCACCGCTGGACCAGTACCAAATGTCGCTAAGACACCACTTGCTGGTGGACAGTGGCGTGCGGGTGTTAATGGTCATAAGTACGACCTAGTCATTGTCTCTAACAAGACCGCACCAATGGTCCCACTTGGTGGCAAGGTTCAAGCACTTAACTAGGCAAATCAGTGAAGCGGGCGGTCTCAATGGCGAGATCGCCCGACTTCATCTCAAACCAATCGTCAGAATTAAACGAAGAGAGAGGCAGGGCAATCGATGGCTACTCACTCGAATGAGAATCTGCTCTCCATCTCTCAAATCCATAAGAGATTTGGCCGCGTTGTAGTCGCCGATGGCATTACTTTTGATGTCAAAAAAGGTGAAGCGCTAGGGATTGTTGGGCCCAATGGGGCTGGTAAGTCCACGCTTCTCAACCTTATAAATGGCAATGAGCCGCTTGATTCAGGCGACATTATTTTCCAAAATGAGTCTCTTAACTCGTTGGCGCCTGCCGAACGAAATCACAAGGGAATCGCTCGAACCTTTCAAATTCCCAAACCCTTTGCCGATATGACCGTCTTCGAAAATGTGTTAGTAGGTAGCACCTTTCAAGGCAAGCGAGTAAACCACAAGCAAGCAAGTGAGATCGCGCTCGAATCAATTTCACGCGCTGGTCTAGAAGCTTTTTTCAATACCCCTGCTGGCAAATTGCGACTTCTTGATCGTAAGCGTCTAGAACTTGCCCGCGCCTTGGCGTGTCAGCCCCAAGTGCTGCTACTCGATGAAATTGCCGGCGGACTTACTGATTCCGAACTACCTATTTTGCTTGAGATTATTCGCGAACTCAACGCAAGTGGTGTAACAATTATCTGGATCGAGCATATCGTTCATGCCTTAGTTTCTGTGGTTCATCGCCTCATGTGTATTGCTGGCGGGGAACTCATAGCTATCGGAAAACCTGAAGAAGTTCTCGAGAACTCAAAAGTCATCGAGTTATATCTTGGCAGCGACTTCGAGGTAGGAGGGGTTGCATGAGCTTGCTGGAAGTAACCGATATCCAAGCCATGTATGGTGAACTCAAAGCACTCTTTGGAATTTCACTTTCTATCAATCCCGGGGAAGTTCATTCTGTGATTGGCGCAAATGGCGCCGGGAAATCGACACTTTTGAAGGTGATTGCTGGAACCATGCCTGCCACTTCTGGTTCCCTAACATTTCACGGAAATGATCTCTCAAAGCTCGCGCCGGACAAGCGAGTTCGTTCTGGAATTTCACTTGTTCCAGAAGGACGCAGAATATTTTCGTCATTGACGGTGGAGGAGAATCTCAAAGTTGGTGCCTATTCTCGCCGCAAAGGACATTGGAATCTAAACAATATTCGTGAGCTCTATCCACTTCTCGCGCAACGTTGGGACCGGATTGGTTTTCATTGCTCTGGTGGCGAGCTTCAAATGCTTGCCATTGGACGTGCGCTCATGGCTAACCCAGACCTCCTCCTTATTGACGAGGCATCACTCGGACTTGCTCCAGTCGTGGTGGCTCAGGTCTATGCCTCACTTCCACAAATCACATCACAAGGAACCGCCGTCCTCTTGGTGGAGCAAGATATGCAACAGGCGCTTCGGGCGTCGACACATACATCAGTATTGCTTGAAGGCAAAGTAGTTCTTGAAGGAACTTCGAGCAAACTGAACAAAGAAGCAATAAAACGTGCCTACTTCGGAATCGAGGGGCGCGCATGATTTGGACTAATGCGATTATTCAGGGCCTTCTCACTGGTGGCCTGTACGCACTACTTGCTTGCGGGCTTTCTTTGATCTTTGGCGTCATGCGTATCGTGAATTTGAGCCATGGCGATTTCTCAATTTTGGCCGCATATGGAGTAGTTGCCCTCGCTATGCACACTAATTTAATTTTAGCGATCGTTTTGGTTCTGCCGGTTATGGCGCTACTGGGCTATCTTTTACAACGCGGAGTATTAAATCGCTCGCTGAGTAAAGGCGCCCTCGCTCCACTACTCATCACTTTTGCATTTAGTATCATCATCCAAAATATATTGCTTCAAGTCTTTAGTTCAGATAACCGAAGCGTTCAGAGTGGTCGCTTCGCTTCCATGAGCTTTAAGATCACCAAAAATCTTCAAATTGGTGCACTCCCACTCTTCACTTTCATCGTCGGAGTCTTGCTGACATTGGGGTTACATTATTTCCTTACCTATTCGCGGGTCGGTCGCGCACTCCGGGCCTCAAGTGATGATCCAGGTGCAGCCGATCTTGTAGGAATCAATAACAAACACATCTATGGCATAGCCACTGCTATTGGACTCTTTGCCGCTGGAATTGGTGGTGTTCTCTTTGGAATGCGAACCCAGTTTGCTCCGAGTTTTGGCCCGATCGCGCTGATATTTGCATTTGAGTCAGTAATTATCGGAGGCCTAGGTTCCCTGTGGGGCACTTTGATCGGTGGAATCGTGCTGGGAATTGGACAGAGTATTGGCGCTCAAATTCAGCCTTCATATGGCGTTTTGGCCGGACACTTAGTCTTTATCGCGATCTTGATTTTGCGTCCACAGGGTTTGATGCCGAAGCAGAAAGGAAAATAGTGACAAAACTTTATGCAGTCACACGTGGCAGTAAGTTAAATAAAGTTCTGCCCGTTATTTTCACTGCCCTCATTCTCGCACTCGCAGTACTCCCCAAGTTTTTGGCTATCCCTTATCAAGTAAAACTTGTTCAAGCATTCATCCTCATTATCTTGGCGACTATGTGGAATTTGCTTGCAGGATTTGGTGGCTTAGTATCAATCGGCCAGCAAGCATTTATTGGCATTGGCGCTTACGCACTTGTATACCTGGCAGATGTTCAAGGGCTCAATCCCTTTTTGGCCCTCGCGCTAGCGGCTGCAATCTCAGGAATCTTTGCCTTCCCGCTCTCATTTCTTGTTTTCCGCCTTTCAGGTGGCTATTTTGCAATCGGGACGTGGGTAATTGCTGAAATTATCAAACTCTTTGTCGTGCAAGTAAAAACTCTAGGTGGGGGTTCAGGAATTTCACTTGCAGCTTTTTCAGGTATGGGCCGAGAGACTCGAATTGCAGCGATCTATTGGAGCGCTTTGGCGGCAATTTTCCTCACGCTACTCTCCACCATCTTGTTGATGCGCAGTAAATTAGGACTCGCACTCACTGCAATTCGTGATGACCAGACTGCGGCTGGGGTGCTTGGAGTGAACGTCCTTCGCAATCGTCGCGCGGTTTTTGTGCTTGTTTCGGTTGGCTTTGGCCTCGCTGGCGGATTGATAGCGATGAGCAACCTGCGTGTGCAGCCGGACGATATCTTCAGTGTCAACTACAGCGCAATCATGATTTTCATGGTTGTTATTGGTGGACTGGGAACTATTGAAGGCCCAATCTTTGGAGCAATCCTCTATTACTTCTTACAAGATCGCCTGAAGGATTACGGCACTTGGTATCTCATCATCCTTGGTTTGCTTGGAATAGCAATTGTTTCATTGGCTCCAGAGGGTCTTTGGGGATGGATTTCACGGAATAAATTCTCATTATTCGCAACGAAATATCGTGTTTCGCAGACTAGTAAAGAAGAGGGTGCATGATGGCTACATCAGAGTCAGAGCTTACTACCGAGGTCATTGCTAGTTTCAACAATACCTCTGATCCGCGCCTAAAAGAGATAATGCAATCACTCGTTAAACATCTCCATGCATTCGCCCGCGAAATACGTATTAACGATGAAGAGTGGCTCTTCGCGATCGAGTTTCTGACCCAGACTGGAAAAATGTGTTCTGATGTTCGCCAAGAATTTATACTTCTGTCAGACACATTAGGACTTTCGAGTCTAGTGGATCTCATCAACCACTCTAAGGGCGATGATCGAGCTACTGAGCCAACAATCCTGGGTCCATTCCACGTAGCGAATTCACAAGTACTTCAGTACGGAGACTCGATCGTTGCGCGCGCTCTCACTGAAGGCGAACCCGCAATTGTGCGCGGTCGAGTGGTAGATGTAGATGGAAATCCCATCTCGAATGCAATGATCGATGTCTGGCAGACCGATGCAAATGGCCTTTACGATATTCAAGAATCCACTGAAGTAAGCGGAAATCTTCGGGGTCTTTTCAAGACTGATAGCGACGGAAAATATGAATTCAAGACAATTCGCCCAGTACCTTATCCAATCCCAGCCGATGGCCCCGTGGGAAAGATGCTGCGTTCGGTCAATCGGCACGAGTGGCGCGCAGCGCATATTCACGCGATCGTAGAAGCACCAGGCTACCGCCAAGTGACAACGCACATCTTCGATAAGGAGAGCAAGTATCTAGACAGCGACACCGTTTTCGGCGTGAAAGGTTCACTGATCAAAGAATTTAAAAAGCAGCCAGATGGCGATCTCTTGCTCGAGTATGACTTTGTTTTGGTTCAAGGATAGAAAATGATTAACAAGGTTGTATCTACACCTGCCGAGGCGGTCGCCGATATCGGCGATGGAGCTTCGCTGGCCGTTGGTGGCTTTGGCCTAGTTGGAGTGCCTAATGTGCTGATTAAGGCGCTCTTCAATAAAGGAAGCAAGGAACTCCGCGTCGTTTCTAATAATTGTGGAGTCGATGGTGGTGGCTTAGGAATTCTCCTAGAGGCTGGACGTATTGCGCACGTTACTGCTTCCTACATTGGCACCAATAAGGAGTTCGAGCGGCAGTATCTTGAAGGCTTGATTGAATTGGAACTTACACCCCAAGGAACGCTCGCAGAGAAAATGCGATCTGGCGGGGCTGGTATTCCTGCTTTCTACACTCCAGCGGGAGTGGGTACGTGGGTGGAGTCAGGCAAGTTGCCGATAAAGTTTGATAACAAAGGCATGGCAATTAAATTTGGCAAGCCTCGCCCGCGGCGTGAATTCAATGGCAAGCAGTACATCCTTGAAGAGACAATTACCACTGACTTTGCTCTTGTTCGTGCCTACAAAGCGGATACTCAAGGCAATTGCATCTTTAGAAAATCGGCGCGAAATTTCAATCCCAACGCAGGTATGGCTGGGCGAATTACCATAGTTGAAGCGGAAGAGATTGTTGAAGCTGGCCAACTCGATCCGGAGTCGATCCATCTGCCTGGAATTTACGTGAAGCGTGTTATTCAATTAACTTCTGCTGAAGCAGCTATCAAAGGTATTGAACAACTTACCGTCAGGAAGCGAGCATAAGATGGCACTGTCTCGCGAAGAATTAGCACAACGCGCAGCACGCGAATTGCGTAACGGTGAATACGTCAATTTAGGAATCGGTCTGCCAACTCTAATTCCAAATTATCTTGATCCAGAAGTGAAAGTTATTCTTCACTCCGAAAATGGACTTCTTGGTGTTGGGCCATATCCATATGAAGATGAAGTGGATCCAGATCTGATTAATGCAGGTAAGGAAGTAGTAACCACGCTGCCAGGAGCCTCGTTCTTTGATTCTGCGCTCTCGTTCTCGATGATTCGTGGCGGAAAAGTTGATGTAGCAATTCTCGGTGCGATGGAAGTTTCGGCAGATGGAGATTTAGCAAACTGGATTATTCCCGGAAAATTAGTTAAAGGAATGGGTGGCGCTATGGATCTAGTTCATGGCGCTGGCCGAGTGATTGTTCTCATGGAGCACGTCTCAAAAAATGGCAAATCTAAATTATTGGATAAGTGCACGTTACCATTGACCGGAACTCGAGTTGTTCATCGCGTAATAACCGATCTCTGCGTCATGGATACATCTAATGATGGTTTTCTTCTCCGCGAACTCGCGCCTGGAGTGAGCTTAGAAGAAGTAATCGAAAATACCGCGTCACAAGTAATCGACAGAAGGAGCTAGAGCATGTCAGCGAATACAGGAATCATCGAGACCGATGTCTTAATCGTGGGTTCAGGTCCTGCTGGCTTAACCACGGCAGTTGGTTTAGCGAGCCACCAGGTCAATCATATTGTGATTACTAAGTACCAGTGGACAGCAAATACACCAAGAGCGCACATCACTAATCAAGCATCGATGGAGATCTTCCGCGATTACGGTATCGAAGCTGATGTTATGGAGAAGGCCACGGAACATAGTTATATGGGTGATACCGTCTTTTGTACCAGTTTGGTAGGAGAGGAGATTGGCCGAATTCGCACTTGGGGAATTCATCCTCGCCGCGAGGCCGATTATGTCCTTTCTAGCCCAACGCTTAACTGCGATATCCCGCAGGATCTATTGGAGCCAATTTTGCTCACCCGTGCAGCAGAACAAGGTTCGAAAGTCCGCTTCAGCACTGAATTTGTCAGCTATGTTGAGGATTCAACAGGTGTAACAACTACAGTTCTTGATCGAGTCTCAGGCGTGGAGTATCAGATCAGAAGTAAGTATTTGATCGGCGCTGACGGCGGTCGCTCTAAGGTGGTCGAGCAAGCAGGGCTTCCGATGGAAGGTCAGATGGATGTAGCTGGCTCGATGAATATCGTTTTCAAGGCCGATCTCACTAAGTTTGTCGCTCATCGTCCAAGCGTCCTTTACTGGGTCCTCCAACCAGGTTCAACAATTGGTGGAATTGGTCTCGGCCTCGTTCGCATGGTGCGTCCATGGAATGAATGGCTAATTGTCTGGGGCTACGACATTAATAAGCCTGCTCCTGAAGTGACTGATGAGATGGCAATCTCAGTTGTTCGCAATCTTGTAGGAGATCAAAACTTAGAAGTAGAAATTACCTCAACTTCGGTCTGGGGTAATAACAAGATGTACGCCAAGGAATATAACAAGGGGCGCATATTTGCGATGGGCGATGCCACCCACCGACACCCACCATCAAATGGTTTGGGCTCTAACACTTCAGTTCAAGATGCTTACAACTTGGCATGGAAGCTGGCATATGTTCTCAAAGGCAAAGCTGGCGATGCGTTACTGAATTCATACACGGCAGAGCGAGCACCAGTGGGTAAGCAGATCGTGTTGCGTGCAAATAAGAGCATTGAAGAATTCGGGGCAATACTCGAGGCACTCGATGTTCTTGGCACAAATGATCCGGTAGTGATGCGCCGTAATATTGAAGCTCGTCGCGACAATACTCCAGAAGGTGCAAAGCGTCGTGATGATCTTCGCAAGGCGCTGGAACTTAAAGATTATGAGTTCAATGCACATGGCGTAGAAATGGGCCAGCGTTACGCATCTTCTGCAGTTGTTTCAGATGGAACACCAGAGCCTGCCTACACCCAGGATCCAGAGCTCTTTTATCACCCAACAACTTGGCCTGGGGCTCGTCTTCCTCACGTCTGGTTAGGTAAAGATGGCTACAAAGTGAGCACTAAAGATTTGGGTGGGCAGGGTCGCTTCGCACTCTTCACTGGAATTTCTGGAGGTGAATGGGAAAATGCTGCTAACGAAGTCTCTGCGGAGTTAGGTATAGAAATTGCGCCATACATCATTGGTCCGGGTCATACCTACACCGATCTCTATGACGACTGGGCTCGCATTCGCGAAGTAAGTGAAGCTGGTTGCGTGTTAGTTCGCCCCGATAACTTTGTCGGCTGGCGCAGCCACGATCTACCTAACGATCCGTACATAGCACTTCTTCAGACCATGAAGTCTTTACTGAGTTTGGTATAAATCTCATGACCGCATACATCGTCGATGCTGTTCGTACCCATGTTGGAAAATATGGGGGAGCGCTTGCTAATACTCGTGCGGATGACCTCGCGGCATCGACGATCTCTGCGTTACTGGAGAGAAATCAGGTATTTGGCTCCGATGTAGATGAAGTTATTTTGGGAGCAGCCAATCAATCAGGGGATGACAATCGCAATTTAGCTCGAATGGCACTACTTCTTGCCGGACTACCTGAAACTGTTCCTGGCTATACGGTTAATCGATTGTGTGCTTCCGGTCTTCAAGCGATCGCATCAGCGGCGGAGGCAATCACCTCGGGTAGAACAGATCTTGTTATCGCTGGCGGCGCCGAATCAATGACGAGGGCGCCATGGGTCACTGAGAAGCCAAGTAAGGCTTGGGCAAAGCCGGGACCAATGTTTGATACCGCGCTGGGTTGGCGATTTGTAAATCCAAAGATGGCAGAACATGACGCAGGCCGGTCAGTACTTTCCTTGGGTGAGGCGACCGAGCGCTTAGCGCAAGAGCATGGGATCACTCGCCAGGATTCCGATGCCTGGTCGGTGCGATCTCACCAGCGGGCTACAGCTGCATGGAAATCTGGATTCTTCTCGGACGCTATAATTGATGTACCTGGAGGTGAATCACTTTCCATGGATGAGACGGTGCGCGAATCGACTAATTCAGAGGCACTAGCAAATCTCAAGGCATCTTTCTCCAATGAAGGAATCATTACTGCTGGCAGCGCCTCGCCATTATCTGATGGCGCAAGTGCAGTAATGGTAGTTTCTGAAATAGCCTTAAAGAAATTTAACCTCATACCCCGTGCAGAGATTATTGGCTTTGATGCAGCAGGTGTACTTCCTTATCAATTTGGATTTGGTCCAGTACCTGCAACGCAAAAATTATTAACTCGGCTGGGAATGAAGATAGCCGATCTTCAGGCCGTTGAAATCAATGAAGCTTTCTCCGCTCAGGTCTTAGTGTGCATTCGCGCACTAGGTTTAGATGAGAGCATTGTGAATAACCGCGGCGGAGCTATCGCTTTAGGACATCCGTTGGGGTCATCGGGCAGTCGCCTTATTGGTACCTTGCTCAACCGAATGGAGTCCGACGATCAAGAGATCGGCCTGGCAACACTCTGTATTGGCGTTGGTCAGGGTGCATCGATGGTGATTAAGCGAGTTTAGACTCTCACGGCACTGCTGCTGATTTCCTGTAAAGTATGGTCACTATGGCCCAATACAAGATCGCAATCGTTGGCGCAGGTCCGTCGGGCTATTTTGCGGCGCAGGCGCTACAAAATTCAGCCACACCAGATCTCACCTTCTCGATCGACATGATCGAACGCCTGCCCACCCCTTGGGGTTTGGTACGAAGTGGCGTCGCCCCGGATCATCCAAAGATCAAGACTGTCGCGAAAGTCTTTGAGAAAGTAGCGGCAATAGATGGCTTTAGACTCTTTGCTAATGTCGAACTCGGCAAGGACTTGACGTTGGAAGATCTCACCTTGCGCTATGACGCGGTCATTATGGCCACTGGTTCATCGGTAGGTAAGCGTCTGGGAATTCCCGGCGAGGCACTGGCTAATTCCATCTCGGCTGCTGAATTTGTTCCTTGGTATAACGCCCATCCAGATTACGAAAAGTTTGAGATTGATTTGTCGTGCGATACCGCAGTAGTCATTGGCGCAGGAAATGTGGCGATGGATTGTGCGCGCATGCTAGCTCTTGACCCCGCCGAACTTGATCCCACCGATACTTCTGAGATCGCGATGGCGGCGCTTCGGGCCAGCAATATTCGCAAGGTATATATCGTGGGTCGTCGAGGTCCAGAAAATGCTGCCTTCACTAGCCCTGAACTTCGCGAGCTTCCGAAGCTAGAACATACCGATGTCCATTTTGATCTGGCGATGATTGAGGCCGCTCACCAGCGTGCAATTGCTGGCGCCGAGTTCGGCGAAATCGAAAAGCACTTGGCTTCGAATTTAGAAGCGATGCGATTAATTGCCGAGCATCCCAAGTCCGGGCAAGAGCGTTCACTCGAATTTAAATTCCTCTCAACTCCACATGAAATCAAAGGTAAAGACAAAGTCGAGGAGATCGTCTTTAATATCAACGAGATG
>CAILWW010000061.1 GCA_903838035.1 uncultured Actinomycetes bacterium
CGCGCTTCTTGAGTTCGCCAGTTATATATGGGCTCTTCTCGTACTTAATTTTTGTCATTAGTTATTGAACCTAAATTCCACTACATCGCCATCGGACATTACATATTCCTTGCCTTCCATACGGACCTTACCTTGTGCCTTGGCTTCCGCCATCGACCCTGCAGCAACTAAATCGTTAAAAGAAACGACTTCGGCCTTAATGAAACCTTTTTGGAAATCGGTGTGAATGACACCGGCCGCAACTGGTGCGGTATCGCCTTTGTGAATAGTCCACGCACGAGTCTCTTTTGGACCGGCGGTGAGATAAGTCTGGAGGCCGAGGGTATTAAAACCAACGCGAGCAAGAGTGGTGAGACCTGGCTCTTCCAAACCAATTGCTTCTAATAATTCGAGCGCATCTGCATCGTCGAGTTCGGAGAGTTCGGCTTCGGTCTTTGCATCTAAGAAAATTGCTTCGGCTGGCGCAATCATCGCTTGTAACTTTGCCCGAAGGGCGGTGTCATTAATTTCAGAGGCATCAACGTTGAAGACATAGAGGAATGGCTTTGCGGTCAGCAAATGCAATTCGGCAATTGCGGCTAGATCAACTTTGGAACCAAAGAGTAATTTGCCAGAGTTCAGTAACTCTTGTGCTTCCTTCGCCGCGGTCAAAGTTGGGGCCTTCTCTTTCGAGACGCGCGCCTCTTTCTCCAGTCGGGTCAGCGCCTTCTCAATGGTCTGAAGATCTGCGAGTGCGAGTTCGGTATTGATAACTTCGATATCTGAGGCTGGATCCACAAACTCTGCTGCGCGCTCACCTTCGCGGGTGACGTTCTCATCTTTAAAGACACGGATCACCTGGCAGATGGCATCGGTCTCACGGATATTTTGTAGGAACTTATTGCCAAGGCCAGCGCCTTCAGATGCGCCCTTAACAATTCCGGCGATATCGACAAAGGAGACGGTGGCGGGCAGAATCTTCTCGGAGCCGTAAATTTTGGCGAGCTCAGGCAGACGAGCATCGGGGACGCCGACAATTCCAACGTTTGGTTCGATGGTGGCGAAGGGGTAGTTCGCGGCCAGAACGTTGTTCTTGGTCAGGGCGTTAAAAAGGGTCGATTTGCCCACATTCGGCAGGCCGACGATTCCAATTGAAAGACTCATAAGTGGCATAGCCTACGGGGCTTTGTCGGTGGCTACTGCCACGATACGAGTATGAACCTGATTTATGCACCCGCCGCCCTCCTCATTGGGCTGGCAATCGGCTATCTCGTGGCTAATTCCGCCGCTAAATCCAAGGTCAAGGCCGCGCTCTTCGAGCAATCAGCCGAGATTCAAAACCTCACCAATAACGCCAATCAACTTGCCGGCGCCAAAGCCATTCTCCAATCCGAACTCGATAGCGCAAATAAAAAGATCTCCGAGATGCAATCCACAAACGCCACCATCGAAGAGCTGGCAAAGAAGGTAAAAGAGCTTGAGGGGGCATCGAGTTCTCTGACAAATCTCATCGGCAAAGACTCTGCCTTCCAATCACAAATTGCAGCGATTTCTCAAAGCACCTCCGAACTTTCACGCACTCTCTCTAGTTCACAGAAACGTGGCTCCATTGGTGAGGCCCAACTCGAGCTTCTCTTTAAGCAAGCGGGCTTAATCTCTGGCACGCATTACCAAACCCAATTTTCGATGGAGATTGAGGGTAAGGCGCTTCGCCCTGATGTGAAGATTGAATTAATGGATGGCAATATTGTTTATATCGATGCAAAGTTTCCCTTTGCCAACTTCTCTAAGGCGCTCGAGAGCACCGACCCAACCATGCGCGCTGCGCTCATGAAAGAACATGCCGCTGACCTATTGGCACATGCCAAGAAGCTCGGCGCCAAGAATTACTCCACCAGCGATGGTTCACTCCCCTATGTCATTCTCTTCGCGCCAGTAGAGAATCTGCTCTACGAAGCGCTCGAAGCAGATCCAGATTTGATTAATAAGATGTCTCGCGAAAATGTCACTATCGCAACACCGGCAACCATGATGGCGCTACTTCATACTATTCACCATCTCTTTAATCGCACCGCCTTTGCCCAGAACCTCAAACTCTTTGACAAATTGGCGACCCAGATTGTTTCGCAGGTTCAAGTTATTAACCGAAAACTCGTCACCCTCGCCGATAAGTTTGAAGCATCGGAGGAAGCCCTCAACGATCTCATCAAATCCACCGCTGGCCGCCTTACAAAGCCAGCCAATGAGATGATCAAGCTGGGTGCGCGCACTGGTTCACTGGAGAAAGAGATTGAGCCCGCAAATGAAATTCACATTGAAATGAAATTGCCGAAACAGATTGAATTAGGAGAGGATGAGCTATGAGCACAATTGCCTCCAACCTTTCTGGAAAGATGCCCGCGAGCCCCATTAAAGGCCCCGGTCTCACTATTCCTGGCGTTGCACTCCTTCAAAGCGCACTGATATTCCTCTTCGCTGCCATTGAAATCTTTTTTAAGTCCGATAGCTCTACGGGGATTTTCACCGGCCTTTCAATCGTGGCCTCGTTTATTGGCGGACTCTATTTAGGTCGCGCTGGAACTTCATATGTTTCTGCGGTGACCCCACCGATTGCATTTATCGCCGCACTAATTCTGCTCGTTCCTACCATTGGTGGAACTGGAGCTCACGTCACTCTTCTTGGTACTGCTCTTGTTAAAAGTTTGGCTTCGGAAGCACCGTATTTAATTATCGGCGCAGTAATTGGTTGGGGCGGTCACTTCGCCCGTCGCCGAAATAAGTAAAAATTACTTCTTAAGCTTTTCCAGCTGCCTTCAAATCCTTACGAAGTTCCTGCGGGATAGCAAACATAAGATGCTCCTCCATTGCAGCTACTGTCTCAACCTCACCGAATCCGCGCTCTGCCAGCCACGTGAGTAAATCTTTAACCAGTAACTCCGGAACCGAAGCGCCACTGGAAACTCCAACCGTCTCGACCCCTTCGAGCCACTCCTCTTTACATTCACTCGCGTAATCCACGAGGTAGGCAGCTTTAGCGCCATACTCCTTTGAGACTTCGACCAAGCGGACAGAGTTGGAAGAGTTAGTCGAGCCCACAACGATGACGAGATCTGCTTGCGGTGCAATCTGCTTGATTGCTACCTGACGATTTTGCGTGGCATAACAGATGTCATCACTCGGAGGATTCTGAAGTGCCGGAAAGCGCTGGCGCAGTGCATCGACCATGATGACTGTCTCATCAACGCTTAAAGTTGTTTGGGAGAGCCAGATAACTTTATTTTCATCCCGTACTTTGATTTTATCGACTTGGGCGAGGCCATCGACAAGAATCACATTGTTAGGGGCTTCGCCGGCAGTGCCCTCAACCTCTTCATGGCCTTCGTGACCGATAAGCAAGATATCGAAATCTTCATTAGCAAAGCGCTTTACCTCGTGGTGCACTTTGGTCACCAATGGACAGGTGGCATCAATCGTCTTGAGATTGCGGGCAGCCGCCGACTCATGAACCGCAGGCGAGACGCCGTGCGCAGAGAAGACAACGGTTGAACCTTCTGGGACCTCATCATTTTCGCCAACAAAGATGACGCCACGGGCTTCGAGGGATGCGACTACATGCTTGTTGTGAACGATCTGCTTGCGCACATATAGAGGTGCGCCGTAAAGCTCAAGGCTCTTCTCGACGGTGACAACTGCGCGATCAACGCCAGCGCAATATCCACGAGGGGCAGCAAGCAATACTCGTTTAGCCATGTCCCCAGTCTATTAGCACTCCTCTATTACTATCGACACATGCTCGAGACCTCGCCGGAATCCCCTACGCCAGTACGGGTCATCTCAGAGGCCATCGGCGACTACCTATCTCGCTTGGGTGCGGTCTGGATTGAAGGCGAACTTTCGGAAGTAACCGTGCGCCCCGGTGCGCAGATGGTCTTCATGCGCCTGCGCGATACTAGCGCCGATATGAGCATCTCCATCATGTGCCATAAATCAGTTCTGGAATCGGTTCAACCACTTCCGCAAAATGCGCGCGTTGTCATGCACTCCAAAGTTTCTTGGTATGCCAAGAATGGCTCGCTCTCCTTTAGCGTAAAAGAAATTCGCCAGGTTGGCGTCGGTGAACTTCTTGCACGATTGGAAGCGCTGAAGAATCAACTCGATAAAGAAGGGCTCTTCGATCCATCCCGTAAGAAGCCACTTCCATTTTTACCAAAAGCGGTTGGTCTGATTTGTGGCCGCAACAGCGATGCCGAGAAAGATGTCGTTGAAAATGCGAAACGAAGATTTCCTTCGGTTCGCTTTGAGATTCGAGAGGTAGCAGTTCAAGGGGCGGCTGCGGTTGTCGAAGTTTCGCAGGCACTTACCGAACTCGATGCTAATCCCGATGTCGAAGTCATCATCATTACCCGCGGCGGTGGCTCCTTTGAAGATTTGCTTCCCTTCTCTGATGAATCTCTAGTCCGCCTTGCCGCCAATTGCCAAACTCCGATCGTCAGCGCTATTGGTCATGAGAAAGATGCACCACTACTCGATCTCGTTGCTGATTGGCGAGCATCAACGCCGACCGATGCCGGCAAGCGGGTAGTTCCAGATATGGAAGAAGAACTCACAAAAATTAAACACCTGCAGGAGCGTGCAGTTCGCTACCTCCGCGGTCGCATCGATTTAGAGCTCTCCCGAATCGATGGCCTTCGCGCTCGGCCCGTGCTGGCAAACCCAGTATCGATGGTGAGTTCGCGCGCCGAAGTAATCACAGGCCTGCGCGCTCGTGCCCACCGAACCACGTCGCATCGAATAGAACTTGGCTATGAAGAGGTGGCTAACCTGGCCACCGCAGTACGAACGCTCTCACCACAAAGCACTCTCGAACGCGGTTACTCCGTAGTTCAAAAGAGCGATGGCGCAATTGTGCGCGATGCCACACAACTCACGCATGGCGAGAAATTACGTTTGCGCTTTGCTGCCGGCGAAGGATCCGCAACTGCCGATTAGTCCGAGTAGATTGTGACCATGGCCGAGAAGAAGCAGTCCTACGAAGAAGCCCGTGACCAGCTCGCACAGATTGTTGCGCAACTAGAGAGTGGTCAATCAACACTCGAAGATTCACTCGCGCTCTGGGAAAAGGGCGAAGCGCTAGCCAAGGTCTGCCAGGAATGGCTTGATGGTGCAAAAGCAAAGTTAGATGCGGCCCGTCCAGCAGAAGGAGAATAAAGTGCCAGAGTTTTCTTATCGCGATCTACTTCCAATTGGTGAAGATAAGACTGAGTATCGCCTAATCAGCACGGAAGGCGTCTCCACCTTTACCGCTGAAGGTATGGAGTTCTTAAAGGTTTCACCAGAAGCGATTGAAAACCTTACCGCCGAAGCAATTCACGATATCAATCATTATCTGCGTACCGAACACTTGCAACAACTCTCCAACATCATCAATGATCCAGAAGCCTCTCCTAACGATCGTTTCGTTGCCTTGGATCTGATGAAGAATGCAAATATTGCCGCCGGTGGAATCTTGCCCATGTGCCAAGACACTGGAACTGCGCTAGTGATGGGCAAGAAAGGTCAGCGCGTTCTCACCAGCGTTCAAGATGAACAATCGATCTCGCGCGGTGTTTATGATGCTTACACCAGCCTCAATCTTCGATATTCCCAGATGGCACCAGTAACAACATGGGAAGAGAAGAACACTGGCAACAACCTCCCGGCACAAATTGAGGTTTACTCTGATTCCCACCATCCAGATGAATACAACTTCCTCTTCATTGCAAAGGGTGGCGGCAGTGCCAACAAGTCTTATCTCTATCAAGAGACAAAAGCGGTTCTTAATCCAAAGTCATTGATGAGTTGGCTAGATGAAAAACTTCGCTCACTCGGTACCGCAGCCTGTCCTCCGTATCACCTTGCCATCGTCATCGGCGGAACAAGCGCTGAATACACACTTAAGACCGCAAAGCTGGCCTCCACGAAATATCTGGATTCACTCCCAACTTCTGGTGATGCCCAGACTGGACATGGTTTTAGAGATCTTGAACTCGAGCAACAGGTGCTTGAGCTCACTCGTACGCTCGGAATTGGTGCTCAATTTGGCGGTAAGTACTTCTGCCACGATGTGCGCGTAGTGCGCCTGCCTCGCCATGGCGCTTCACTTCCCATTGCAATCGCCGTCTCCTGTTCGGCAGATCGCCAAGCAAAGGGCAAAATCACCAAAGAGGGAGTCTTCCTCGAGAAGCTAGAGCAAGATCCAGCTCGCTTTATGCCGGACACAACGGCTGAGCACCTGATCGAATCATCTGGTGGCGTTGTGAAGATTGATCTCAACCAACCAATGAAGGATGTGCTGGCCGAACTTTCTAAGCACCCCATCAAAACTCGACTATCGCTCACGGGCACATTGGTCGTGGCACGCGATATCGCCCATGCAAAAATTAAAGAAATTCTCGATAGCGGCAAAGAGTTACCTTCCTATATGAAGGATTACGCCGTTTATTACGCCGGCCCCGCCAAGACTCCGGAAGGTTATGCCTCGGGTTCATTTGGTCCCACCACCGCCGGGCGCATGGATTCATATGTGGATCAATTCCAAGCTGCTGGTGGATCTATGGTGATGCTGGCAAAGGGAAATCGCTCCAAGCAGGTAACCGATGCATGTAAATCACACGGCGGTTTCTATCTTGGCTCTATCGGCGGCCCCGCCGCTCGTTTGGCGCAAGATTGTATTAAGAAAGTTGAAGTCTTGGATTATGCCGAACTTGGTATGGAAGCGGTGTGGAAGATTGAGGTCGAAGATTTCCCAGCATTTATCGTGGTCGATAACAAGGGAAATGATTTCTTTGCCGAAACCAGCAAGCCGTTGAGTATCGGCCTGAAGCCAACGAACTAGGCCGCAACCAATTCTTTAGTAATAACCCTGGCGATGCTTTTTCGAGAGCGCGCCACATGGTGTTCCATAGCGAGCCTTGATATACGAAAGGCCCCACTTAATCTGGGTGACCGGATTCTTGCGCCAATCCAGTGAAACAACTTCCATCTTGGTTGGCGGCAGTGCTTGGGCTATTCCTTGGGCGCCACTTCGATAGTTATGAGCTTGGAAATTCCAGTGGCTCTCAGAAGTCCAAAGCTTGTCGAGGCAGGCCATCTGGGTTTGATTCCAGTTATAGGAATCCAAAAGGGTGGAAGCTACCTGGCGAGCGCCATCCGGAGTCTTGGCTAGTTCGACTTGGCGGGCAACCATCGAGACCACGGCGATCGATTTGGCATCTACCGAGGCAACCCCATCGAGGTTGACGGTGATTGCCGTCTGCGGGTCGATAGTGGTGGTGGCGGTTGCTGGGTCATTAGGAAGCAGGGTTGTTTGTGTGGCCCCAGGATCGCCGACGATCAAGGCATCAGGGATGCTCACAGAAGTTGAAAGGGCGGTCTGCGCGAAAGTGGCATCGACCAACGAGAGGGTGGCGAATAGTCCGGCGGCGACTACGGCATAGGCAGGACGGCGAAGGCTCTTGCCGATGGCGTGAATGCGAGCGTTTGCAACCATTGATCGACCTACCTTTCCTGCACTCTTGGCCTCTTTTGGGTGAGGCAACGGGTTACAGAGTTACAGGCTGGCAAAGATGAGGCAAATTTTCGCCCCCTTAGCCTCAAAAAAAGATTTATCTCACAGGAAAGGGGCTAATTAAAAATGCAGGTCAGACTCAGGGATGTCCGATATTCCCGTTATGTCGCTCAGCGTAAGAAAATGCCCTCTGACACGCCGTAACCAAGGCCGATTAGTCGGAGAAGTTGATCGGATTCTCGAGCATTTCGGTGACCAGCGCGGCAATTGGCGAGCGCTCCGAGCGGGTCAAGGTGATGTGGGCGAAGAGTGGGTGCCCCTTGAGCGATTCAACGACGGCGGCGACGCCATCGTGACGACCAACGCGCAAGTTATCGCGTTGGGCAACATCGTGGGTCAAGATGACCCGGGAGTTCTGGCCGATTCGAGAGAGCACGGTCAGCAAAACGCCTTGCTCCAAAGATTGGGCTTCATCCACGATGACATATGAGTCGTGCAGGGAGCGGCCACGGATGTGGGTCAGTGGAAGAACTTCGATCAACCCGCGTTCAATGATCTCCTCGATCACGCTCTCGCTGACCAAAGCTCCTAAAGTGTCAAAGACCGCCTGTGCCCAGGGCGACATTTTCTCGTTCTCCGAGCCCGGCAGGTATCCAAGTTCTTGGCCGCCAACGGCATAGAGCGGGCGGAAGATGACCACTTTCTTGTGATGGCGCTTTTCTAGAACCGCTTCCAACCCGGCGCTTAACGCCAAGGCGCTCTTTCCGGTTCCGGCTCGGCCGCCCAATGAGACGATGCCAATCTCATTATCGAGCAAGATATCTAGCGCGACTCGTTGCTCGGCGCTTCGACCGTGGAGGCCAAAGGCTTGGCGGTCGCCCCGCACCAAAATCAACTTCTTATCTGGTGTGACGCGAGCGAGCGCGCTCCCCTTCTCTGAGTGAAGCACGATTCCGGTATGACACGGATGTTCGGTGGCAAGGGCGTGAGGAATTTTCGAGCTCTCATAAAGGGCGTCGATCACGGTGCCCGGTACATCTACCTCGACCATGCCAGTCCAGCCACTGGTGGCGGCAAGTTCGGCGCGATACTCCTCGGATTCCACGCCAACCGAAGATGCCTTAACCCGAAGTGGAAGATCTTTGGTCACCAAAATTACATCGTGGCCTTCGGCCATTAAGTTGCGGGCGATAGCCAAGATTCGTGAATCGTTGGAGCCATCTCGCAAGAAGCCCATCGGTAAACCTGATGGGTCGGAGTGGTTGAGCTCTACCTTGAGCGAGCCGCCCTTATCGTTGAGGTCAATCTCCTCATCGAGCCGGCCATGAGAGATACGAAGATCATCGAGCGTACGAAGGGCATTTCGGGCGAAATAACCAAGTTCGGGATGGTCGCGCTTGGTCTCAAGTTCACCGATGACAACAATCGGGATGATGATTCGATGTTCGGCAAATCTTGTGAGCGCCCCGGGGTCCGCCAGCAAAACGCTGGTATCTAATACATATGTCTTGCGGCCTTTAGCTGACTTCTTCGCCGGTTGTGACAAGTGCGTCCGTCCCATTCTCTAAGAGAGTGGCTTCACTATATTCCGAAGCGACGGTGACGTTGCGAATATGCCCGCAACGCGCGCAAAAAATCTACCCGGCGAAAATCTGGCCAATATGCCTCGCAGAAATAGAACTCAGATTGCGCAGATTGCCAGAGCAAAAATCCGCCGAGCCGTTGTTCACCTGACGTTCGTATAACAAGATCGGGGTCTGGCAGCCCAGCGGTATATAAGTGTTTGCTGATCTCATCGACCGAGACTGATTGCGCAATTGCCTCGGGTGATAAACCCTCATGAGCTTTATCAAGAATCAGAGATTTAACGGCATCGGCAATCTCGCTCCGGCCGCCATAACCCACCGCGACGTTGACCACGACGCCATCAATCTCCTTGGTCTCTTCCGCGACTTTGGCGAGGCGCTCGCGTAGATGTGGCGGCAATAACTCCATCGAACCCACGGGGCGAATTGGCCAGCGTCCCTTTGCGGCAAGTTCGTCAATGGTGTCACCAATAATTTGTAAGAGCGGAGCGAGCTCTTCCTGTGGGCGGTGCAGATTTTGATTTGAGAGCAACCAGAGGGTGACTACTTTTACCTGAGTTTGTTCAGACCATTCCAACAAATTTACAATCTTCGATGCGCCAACTTTATGGCCGCGCGCCGATGAAGTGTCGCCATCAATTGCGGGATTGGCCTTTGACCAGCGACGATTGCCGTCGAGAATTACGCCAATATGGTGCGGGGTTTCGGCAAAATCTAATTGCTCAAAGAGTCTGCGCTCATAAAGCGGATAGAGAACAGATTTAAGCGCGAGCTTTAAATTCAGCAATAGCCCGGCGCTCTGCAATAAATGAGGCGACAGGCAGGGTGCCCGCCAAAATAAAGGCCACGGTGGTCACAAACGATTTACGCGCCTTGATGCAATAGTGAAAGGCGGCCAGTACATAAATTGGATATGTAAATCCATGGACAATCGGGATCCACACAACCGCGTTGTGAAGAGAAGAATTAGGCCAGATATATTTAATCGGAAGATCAACAAACCAAAGAAGTAATGACATTACGCCGGCCCAGATCGCCATAACGCGATACCTGCGCATTGCGCTTTCCAGTCCTTTTGGATACTTGCTCGAGGTTGTTGAATCTGTACTCATGCCGCTACTTTATCCGCCTTTCGGGAAAATATGGGGAGTGCAATCACAATCAGCGCCATTAACCACCAGATAATTACATAGGAGATGTGCTGCCAATAGAAACCGGCTACCGCTGAATGGATTTGGGGGGTAGCAATTGGTGCATCGGAAATGCTCTGCCCCATGACCGTCTGCTCGCTCCGGACGATGATGTAGCCATCGAGAAGCTTGAGCTTGGTATCCCCAACAATTAATGCTGGGTCAATTCGTGAAAGTTCGTCATTTCCTGCTACCGCAAAGTCAGCGCTCTGGCGCGGATAAAGTCGACCGACAATCGAAACTTTCTCATTGAGAGTTTGGGGAACGCTTTGCTCTAATCCGCGTACGACCAAAATTCCCTTATCGTCACCAATTTGTAGCAAACGAACTTCTAGCGAGCGTGGATATTTACTCTTCGCTCCATTGCTGCTGAGCGGGAATTGTCCCTGTGCTACATATGTGTGTACGTATCGACCAATGACGCTGACAATTCGATTGACTGCGTCGGGTGCGAGATTTGAATCTGCCGTTGCAATTGAATTCAACGCAACTATTGGCTTCTCTGGTTGGTTGAGCGAAAGTGAATGTGATTGCTCAGCTCGGTGAAGTTGCCAAATACCTAATTCGAAGAAAGTGAATGTAAGTACTGCCACCAGCAACACCGTGAATATGGATTTAGTTTTGAGTTGTCTCATCTTCGCTCTTTGCCGCACGCTTGTAACGGCGATAGAAACTGGTAAGTAAAAGTGCAACTGCGATGGTCAGCACGATCATCGTGATTGAACCAGCGACTCCGGCAGGGATATCGGTCTGAGCAGGCATAGGAGTAATACTACTGCCGGCGGTAGGCTTGCACTTATGAGCTCCAATGGCCGCCCCGAAGATTTTCGTGAAAGAAGCGAATACCTTAGAGAGCGCTATGGAATTGCGACCGACTCCCATAGGCGATGGATTGCACCAGCAATCTTTCTTGCTCTAATCGGTGGTGGCTGGCTTTTTTGGAGCGCAAACTTTTATGCAAAGCCTGCAGTCAGATCAACTCTGATCTCCTTTAACGCCATTGATTCAACCAAGGTATCCGTGCGCTATTCCTTAGAGTTTAAGGATTCATCAATTGCTCACACCTGTCGCTTAATTGCCCATGACTACGGAACTAACGTTGTTGGCGAATTTGTCGATTCAATCCCCACCGGTCTCGCGCACACCACCCGTACGGTCATTATCCCCACTCGCTTGCTTGCGGTAAGTGCGGGAATTGAGAATTGCTCCTAGCAAGCCCTAAACTTCGAAACCTTATGAGCACCGAAAAGACCCAGACCTGGCTCACTCAGGAAGCAGCAGATCGACTTGCTGCCGAACTTGCCGAGCTCGAAGGTCCGCGCCGCGCAGATATCGTGAAGAAGATTGAGGCTGCCCGCGCCGAAGGTGATCTAAAGGAGAACGGTGGCTATCACGCCGCGAAAGATGAGCAGGGCAAGACCGAAGCTCGGATTCGACAACTTCGCCACATGCTCGAAAATGCTCATGTCGGAACTCCACCTGCTGGAGAATCTGGCGTTGTTGGACTCGGCATGTTAATCACAGTAGATATTGCCGGTGAAGAGATGAAATTCTTACTCGGCTCTCGTGAAATTTCTACCGATGATGTCGATGTCTACAGCGAAAAATCCCCACTAGGTGCAGCAGTTCATGGCGCCAAAGTCGGCGAGAGCGTAATTTTCGTTGCCCCTAATGGCAAGGAAATTAAAGTCGCAATCTTAGAAGCGCAAACCTACTTTTAAATAAGTTTTTACTTTTTCGAAGCGTTCTTATACTTACGAACGCTACTTTTTCGAAGCGTTCTTATACTTACGAACGCTGAGCGGCATGAATACCGCCATCAACAAAACCATATAAATAAATGACATTGGTATTGGATGTGAGCTCGGGAACGAATGAGCAGTCACACCAAACTTATTGTGAAAGCCAAATAGCTGACGAATTGCCGCAACCATGGTTGAAACCGGATTCCACTCGGCAAAGTATTGAAGTGGCTTTGGCATTGTTGTGGTTGAGGCGAATGCATTGGAGAGGAATGTCAGCGGGAAGGTAAAGAGGAAGGAGATGTTGGCGACTACTCGCGCATCCTTGCCCATCAACCCGGCAAAAACTCCCGCCCAGGAAAGGGCGTAACCAAAGAAGAGCAACATCAAGAAGCCAAAGAGAATATGGGCGACTCCGGAAGTTGGACGCCAGCCAACGAGGTAGCCAGTGATTCCCATAACGACCAGCACAACGATATTGAGTAGGCCATCGCCCAAAGTACGACCAATGACGAAGGCAGATCGAGCCATCGGCAAGGATCGGAATCGATCGATTAAACCTTTCTGCATATCTTCCGCTAAGCCTTGAGCAGTAGCGGCCAGAGTAAAGGTAACGGTTTGAACGAAGATGCCCGGCATCAAGAGTTGAACATATCCACCGGGAATTCCGGCTCCAAGTCCGCCAAAGACATAGCGGAAGAGCAGCACGAACATCACCGGCTGGATAGTGTTAAAAATAAGGACTTCTGGGACTCTGGTGAGTTGTTGAAGCTGGCGCTTAGTAATAATCAGCGCATCAGTAATTGGACGCAGGGCTAGCGATTTCACTTGCGGCCCCCTTTCTTCTTACTGGGTGTCTCTTCTTCTACCTCGGCAACGTGTCCGGTCAGAGATAGGAATACATCATCAAGTGATGGGCGCTTCATCGCAATATCAAGTGGATGAATTCCTTTAGCATCAAATTCGCGTATTACATCCATCAGCGCCGCGCTTCCGTTGTTGACCGGGGCAGATAATTTACGAAGACCAGCATCGAGATGCGCAGAACTCTTTGTCACTCGTTCCATAATTTCGCGAGCGCCTGATATATCTGCTTCAGCCACGACCAGCTCAATTCGTTCGCCGCCAACTTGTTGCTTAAGTGCATCAGATGAACCTCGTGCAATTACTTTGCCTCGATCAACCACAACAATGTCATCGGCAAGCTGATCAGCTTCTTCGAGGTATTGAGTGGTCAATAAGAGAGTTACTCCATCTTTTACAAGGCCTTCAATTACCGCCCACATATCTAGGCGACCTCGTGGGTCAAGCCCAGTGGTGGGTTCATCAAGGAAGAGCACCTTGGGTCGGACAATTAACGCAGCCGCCAGATCCAGACGCCGACGCATACCGCCGGAGTAGGTTTTGATTGGGCGCTTTGCCGCATCGGTTAAACCAAATTGTTCGAGTAATTCTGTGGCGCGAACTTTCGCAGCCGCAGCGCTGAGGTGATAGAGGCGACCAAACATCACCAAGTTATCCCATCCAGTTAAAGTCTCATCGACTGCTGCATATTGACCAGAGAGCCCAATAATTTCGCGGACCTTTTTCGGATTTTTTACAACATCAATTCCGGCAACTGAGGCATGGCCAGAATCAGGCGTGAGCAAAGTCGCAAGCACGCGAACGGTAGTGGTCTTTCCGGCGCCATTTGGCCCGAGGATCGAAAGAACTGTGCCCTCTTCCACATCTAGGGTGAGGCCATCTAGCGCTTTTACCTGGCCATCGCGATAGGTCTTAACTAAATTCTCGGCAAGTATGCTTTTGCTCATGCGAGTAAGTCTACGGTGCGGTAACCTACTGGTTAAAGATTCAACCACTTTTGCAACCGTTGAATATTTCGATAATTCATAATTGATACCGAAGGATGTTTATGTCTAAAGATACAAAAGTAAAATCTGGCCCACTGAGTCATAAAGAAATTATGACCATCCTGAGCGGATTGATGGTTGGAATGCTCCTTGCGGCACTCGATCAGACAATTGTCTCGACTGCGCTAAAGACCATTGTTGTGGACCTTCACGGACTCAACCACTACACCTGGGTAGTCACCGCTTACTTGTTGACCTCAACCGCTTCAACGCCGCTTTACGGAAAAATCTCTGACTTGTATGGCCGTCGCCCGGTCTTCCAATTTGCAATCATTACTTTCCTCATCGGTTCATTTGCAGCAGGTGCTGCCCAAACTATGAACCAACTCATCATCTTCCGCGCGCTACAAGGTCTTGGCGCTGGCGGACTCATGAGTCTTACCTTCGTCATCATTGGTGACATCGTTTCACCGCGTGAACGCGGTCGCTACCAGGGTTACTTTGGAGCGGTCTGGGGACTCTCTTCAGTTGCCGGGCCTTTGCTCGGTGGTTTCTTCTCTGACCATCATCACCTCTTGGGTACCGCAGGATGGCGTTGGATTTTCTACATCAACCTTCCATTCGGTATTGCCGCGCTAATTATTACCTCTGCTTCATTGCACATTGCCAAAGTTCGCCGGGAACACAAGATCGATTACCTCGGCGCACTTCTTATGGTCACTGGTGTATCTGCACTCTTGCTCGCAATTTCTGTGTACGGCCCACAAAATGGTTGGACTGATAGCAAGACCATCATCTCCTTCGTCGCCGCAGCAATCTTGACCGTTGCCTTCTGCTTCCAAGAGCTCCGTGCGCCAGAACCAGTGCTTCCGCTGCGCCTCTTCAAGGATCACACCGTTTCACTAACTTCAGTAATGGCCTTCATTATTGGCGCAGGTATGTTCGGTGCAATTGTGATGATGCCGCTCTATCTCCAACTCGTAAAGGGCAACTCCGCCACTATCTCCGGCTTAAAGTTGATTCCATTTATGCTCGGAATTGTTTCAATGTCAATTTTCAGCGGAAAGATGATTACTAAGCATGGTCACTACAAGCGCTACCCAATCATTGGATTAACTCTGATGACTACTGGTATTGCGCTTATGTCTTTGCTTAACGAAACCACACCATTCTGGGAGCTTGCTATCTTCGCAATCTTGGTTGGCGCAGGGCTTGGTTTCTGTATGCAGACTATCGTTATTGCACTTCAAAATGCCGTTGAATTTAAGGATATGGGCGTTGCCACCAGCGCGAATACATTCTTCCGTTCAGTCGGTGCAACCATCGGTGTAGCAATCTTCGGAACTATTTATGCAAATAGCCTCGGTCGTTACCTTCCAAGCGGCATTAAGGCGCTTGCCGCATCAAAGCCACAAGCACTTGCTGGATTCACTCCTGCCCTCTCTAATCAGATTCAAGGAAACCCAGCGCTACTCTCCAAGGTATCACCTGAACTCAAGGCGACTTTCTTGCACTCATATGTGCAGGCTTTCCATATCGTCTTCTATGCAGCAGCCCCAATTACTTTCGTAGGATTGTTGCTCGCATTCACCCTTCGTGAAACACCACTTCGCACAGGAGCCCAACACCATGCTGCAAAAGAAGAGGCAGCTGGCGAGGCAATGGCTTAATTGCCACTTTTCACAAGTAAGAAGGAGTCACTGCCGAAAGAGGTTTATATCCTTTCGGCGGTGGCTTTCTTTGTTGCAGTCGGATATGGCCTCATCGTTCCGGCAATTCCACTCTTTGCCGAGACTTTCCATGTAAGTAAAGCTTCGGTTGGTTTCATCATCTCTAGCTTCGCGCTTGCCCGGTTTGCTTCCGGGTTAGTCTCAGGCAAACTCGTAGATCGCTTTGGTGAGCGTCTAACTCTTGGTATTGGATTATTTTTTGTGGCAATCTCTTCGCTAGCCGCGGGCCTGGCGCAAAGTTATTGGCAACTACTTCTCTTCCGCGCTGCCGGAGGTCTGGGTTCTTCGATGTTCTCGGTATCTGCTGCCGCGCTCTTGATGCGCTCGGTCGCCGACAACCATTTGGGTCGCGCGCAATCTTTATATAACAGTGGTTTCCTCATTGGTGGAATCACTGGCCCAGCTTTTGGTGGATTATTAAGCGCAATATCCCTGCGCGCACCCTTCTTTGTTTATGCAATCACTTTGACATTCGCCAGCCTGACTACCTTCTTCTTCCTGAGTGAGAAGCGAATGGGTAAGTCGATTAAGAATGTACAAAATCCGGCCGATCGCATTCTGCTGCGCGATGCCATTAAGAACTTTCCATATAGATCAGCTCTAGCTTTTGCCTTCCTCAGCAATTGGATTCTCTTTGGACTTCGCAATTCCATCTTGCCGCTATTTGTAAAAGATAATCTTCACGGTTCAACTTCAGTAGTGGGATATGGATTCACCGTCTCGGCGATTGCGCAAGGAGCAATCTTGCTCTACGCCGGTCGCCAATCTGATTACAAGGGACGCCGTTTTGTTCTGATGGTTGGCTCTACTCTTCTCTTCCTAGCCGTTGGCGCGCTCGTCATAGCAAACGCCCAGTGGTACTACTTCGTCGCCATGGCAATCTTTGGATTAGGCGGTGCCTTTATGGGAACTGGCCACGCAAATGTTGTGGGAGATATCTTTAAGGGCAAAGGCGGACAAGTCGTTGCCTTATGGCAGATGGCCGGAGATGCCGGAATGATTATCTCGCCAGTATTTTTGGGATGGTTATCTGATGCTTACTCATACAAGGCGGCCTTTGTAACAACTATGGGAGTCGGCGCCATCGCCCTGGTCTTATCTCTCTTTATGCCAGAGACAAGAACGCAGGACGAGGAGCAGTTAAGTAATTAGCGGTCGTTGCGAAGAATAGAGATCAATCGCAAGATCTCCATGTACAACCAGACAACGGTGACCATCAGACCAAAACCAGCACGCCAAGCCTCTTGATGAGGCGCACCGTTCTTCACCATATTTTCAATCATGTCGAAATCTAGAAGTAAGAAGAAAGATGCAAAGGCAACACCTGCAACTGCGAGCAAAAGTCCAAGCCCAGATACGCCGTAGAAACCATAACCTTGTCCGACGCCAGCGAAGGCGGAGAACATAGAAATCAATCCAAGGATCATGTAACCAGTCAACGCACCAATAAGTACGCGAGTGAACTTTGGGGTGACGCGAATCCGCTTTGTCTTGTAAGCAAAGAGCATGCCCGCAAATGCGGCCAACGTTCCAATTACGGCTTGGGAGATGATTCCCGGATATTGAGTTTCGTACATATGGCTGATGACGCCAAGACCTAAACCTTCAAAGGCTGCGTATGCAATTACAAGTGCCGGACTGACAACCTTCTTAAAGGAGTTAACCATTCCGAGTGCGAGGCCACCGAGAATTCCAATGAGCAAGAAGCCACCACCAAGGTTGGCCTTCCAGGCAATCGCGCCAACTGCGACAAGCACAACAAAGAGCATGGAGGTTCGGATTACAACATCATCAATAGTCATGCGACCTGTGGTGATGGAGGATGCAGATGGAGCGTTGTATGCCTTTTCGAGTTCAGCTACATCAATTGCGGTTGTGGCTGTCTGATGGTTTGTGCCCATGGCTGCATAGCCACGCTTAAATACTGGGTTAGTTGATTCCATAGCCTTGAGTATAAGTCCGAGTTATCGCACTCGCAGGTTTTACGGCAAAGAAGGGCGAATTTCACCAGATCCGCGCGGGGTAAATGTGGTGGGAACAATCTCTTCAACCACTGGTCCGGTGTATCCATCGATTCTCCGAAAGAGAAGTTCTGCTGATCTGCGACCCATCTCTGCCACATCCTGGCGAACCAATGAAATCGCTGGCGAGAGCAGATCTCCGGCGGGAATATCGTCATAGCCAATAAGCGCAACCTTGTTGGAGAGTTTTAACTCTTTCAGCGCACGAATTGCAAGCAAGGTCAAAACGTTCTGGCCTGTGAAAATCGCAGTCGGAGGATTGGGAGATTGGAAAGCCTCTTTCAGCGAACGCAAAAGTGCATCCTCTGATTGATCTCCAGCGAAGAGATGCTTCTTATTAATGGTTAAGCCAGCTTTTTTCATCGCGCTTTCGTAGCCTTTGAAGCGCTCTTTAGCTGTATAAATCTTGGAGTCATCACCAATAAAAGCAATCCGCTTATGCCCATAAGCGATCAGGTGTGCGACTGCTTCTTTACTTCCCTCACGATTAGTCGAGAGGACAGTATCTGCCGCAAAGTTGACCGGTGGGCGATCCACAAAGCCAAAGTGCACACCGGCCTTCTGCTCAGGTTTGAGGTAACTGTGATCAGAAGCAGAAGGTGCAATAACTAGTCCATCTACACGTCTAGAGATGAAGAGTTTTACCAGTTCATGCTCGTGCGCGGGATCTTCATCCAGACTGCCGGCGAAGACAACATAGCCACGTTCGCGGGCAATATCCTCATAAGCTCGATGGAGCGAGGCTGAGAATGGGTTGGAGATATCTTCAAAGAGAATTGCGATCGTATTTGTCTTGCCATCGGTTCTACGAAGGCTGCCCGCGGTCATATTGGGGGTGTAATTCAGCTTCTTCGCGGCCTTCTCCACCTTTGCAACCAGTTTGGGGTCGACAGTTGCAACAGAGTTAAAGACTCGGGAAACGGTTTTAAGGCTCGTCCCGGAGAGCGCAGCAACTTCGCGCATCGTGGGGCGAGTAACTTTTGAAGTACTCACCTAGCGGCTCTTATTTTGATATTTACTTCTCGATTAGACCGGTGATGGTTCCGAGCAAGCTTTCAGCATCGAAGGTAGAAGTTGGCGCATCAGCAACAATCTTGCCGAGGCGCAGTACAACAATCCGATCGGTTACTTGAAGAACGTGCGGCAAGGTGTGGGAGATGAAAATAACGCCTAGGCCACGCTTCTTTGCTTGTTGAATAACAGCGAGTACTTCACCTGCTTGGCGAGCACCAAGGTGGTTGGTTGGCTCATCGAGAATAATGACTTTGCTCGCCCATGAAACTGCGCGACCAATAGCAACTGCTTGGCGTTGTCCGCCAGAGAGTTGTGAGACCGAACGGTTGGATTGTGGAACTGCAATGCCGACCTTCTCAAGGTTTTCGTGAGCAATTCGATCCATATCTTTCTGCGCCAGGAAGCCAAGTTTTCCGAGGAGCCCTTTTGAGAATTTTTCGCGACCAAGAAATACATTGGAGCTGACTGAGAGATGTGGCGCAAGACCTGAATCTTGATAAAGCGTCTCGACGCCTGCAACCAGCGCATCGTGGGGCGAATCCCAACGGCGCTCTTCTCCGTCGAGTTCTACAACGCCTTCTGATGGTTGATGTGCACCAGAAAGCACCTTCACCAGAGTGGACTTTCCAGCGCCGTTATCTCCAACTAGGCCGATGACTTCACCTGCGTGAAGCTTGAGGCTTACGCCAGTGAGAGCTTGTACCGAACCATAATTTTTTGAAACGTTCTTTACTTCGTAGAGGACTTTACCTGTTGTCATTTTCTATTCACCAGTCCCTTACTTTGAATTTCGTGTCAGTAGACGTCTAATGGGTCCGGAGCCAGTGCCTCCGGTTGAGCGGAACTCTTGAATCAGAACTGCTACGGCGATAAGGATGGCAACTACGACTTGCTTCCAATTTGCAGCGACGTTGATCATGATCAATCCGCTGGTTACGGTGGTAAGAATCAACGCACCGAGAACGGTTCCAGATAATTTTCCGGTGCCGCCAGCAAGTGCAGTTCCGCCAATAACAACGGCGGCGATTGCTTGAAGCTCGCCACCTTGTCCCGATGTTGGCGCGCCAACGCTGAGAAGGAGGTAGTAATAAAAGCCGGCAAGTCCAGCAAGGACGCTAGAGAGAATATAAACCTTTGCAAGATGGCGATTGACATTGATGCCAGCAGCGCGTGCAGCAAATGAATTTGAGCCAATTGCATAGGTATAACGACCAAAGCGATTCTTGCCCATGATCACCCAGAGGATGGCAACGATGAAGACAATCACAATTCCTGGGCGAGAGAGTGGTCCGAAATCTGGAACTGAAAGTGAGATCGCCTTTGCCGGACCATCACCAATCTGACTTCCACCGGTGAGAACAATTGCCATACCTGCGCCGGCACCCATAGTTGTCAGGGTGGCGATAAAAGGAACGATTCGAGCTTTCGTAATAAGAAGAGCGTTTATAGAGCCTACGAGGATTCCGATACCGACGCAGGTAAGCAGACCCAAGAAGAGGGTCATATTTTGGCCGACATGATTTGCGGTGAGTGCACGCATTGAGAAGGCCGAAACAACTCCGGAGATAGCGATGGTGGAACCTACGGATAGGTCAATGCCACCAGAGACGATGACGAAAAATTCGCCGACCGCAATGAGAACAACTGGCGACCAGTCGGCCAGAATATTTCCAAAGACTGCGTTGCTAAAGAAGACCGGGTTGCGCCAAGTGAAGAAGGCAACCATTGCAAAAAGCACGAGCAACAAAATAAATTGTTGGTTGCCGAAGAGCGATTTAATTCGGCTGGGGGCGACTACTGGGCTACTCACATGTGCTCCTCGGTCTTAAAACTTAAAAGGGAAACTTGAATTTATTGTACTTCTAATAAGTGAGCCGACCGGCTCCTGGTCTCCCAGGAACTGGCCGGCCTCCTCATTGATTCTTTACTTAGCTACGTATGTGTACTTAGCTAGGTCAGCAGCAGATGTTGCCTTTGTAAGAAGGACGTTAGGGATAACAACGTTCTTCTGGATTGACTTTGCTGCAGCTGTCTTGTTGATAACAGCGACTAGGTCGTCGATTGCAAGCTTTGCCTCAGCAGCTGGATTCTGAGCAACAAGTGCTGTGAAAACGCCTGAAGCGATTAGAGGTACAACTGTTGGGTACGCATCGTATCCAACGAGTGCAATCTTGCCAGCAAGACCCTTAGCTTGAAGTGCAGCAGCTGCACCAGCACCGTTGGTGCCGTCAATTGCGAAGATTCCAGCTAGATCTGGGTACTTGGTGAGCCAGTTGTTAACGTTTGTGTTAGCAGTAGCAGGAACTGATTGTGAGTAAGCCTTATCAACAATCTTGATACCTGGGTACTTCTTGGCAACAGCTGCTGTGAAACCATCAAGGCGAGCAACGTTTGTTGTTGCTGTTGCAGATGAAAGTCCAACTACAACCTTGTATGTCTTTCCAGCCTTGTAACCGATTGCTGTTGCAATTGCATCAGCAGCCTTTGCTCCACCGTCAGCGTTGTCGCCGGTGATGAATGAAGTTGTCTTTGAGAGATCCTTAACGTGGGTGTCAACGTTTACAACTGGGATGCCAGCTGCAATTGCCTTGTCGTTAATTGTCTGAAGAGCGACTGGATCTGTTGGGATAAGAACAAGTCCCTGTGGCTTTAGAGCCAAGACCTTGTTAGCAATAGGAAGTTGTGTTGCTGGTGAGTAGACAGCTGGGTCTCCCTGCCAAACGATGGTAACGCCCTTAGCCTTAGCTTCTGCGTCTGCTCCGACCTTCATAGCCTGGAAGAATGGATCTGACTCTGCACCCATTACGAATGCGATTGTGATCTTGTTAGCAGCGTGTGATGGTGTAGCTAGTCCAACAACAGCGAGTGAAGCTGCTGCAGCGACTGCCAAAACACTGGCTGCGCGGTTGCGCTTTGATGCCATGTAGAGATGGTCCTTTCGAAGGGGTAAGGCTCCACTCTGGTGAGCGGGGCCTGTTTTGCCGTCGCCTAAGAAAATCTGAGACAACGTTGTCCCGAAAGATACACATAGGGCATAATGCGGTCAATGAATTCCCCGCATAGGGTTTATAACAATTAGGTCACGAACTAAACGAAGGGTCGATAGATGAGCGCACCGGACTGGAAAGCCAGCACCAAGGCCACATGGGAGGCCCTTGGACTCCCCGCTTTCTGCGCTGAGATCGGCATCGACTTTCAGGAGGCCTTCCTTGGACCGCTTGAAGCGAGCACATTGCAAGAAGATCCCTTTGCTGGACATCACTGGGAATTCTTCAAGCATCACTCCATTCAACCCGCAGTTTTTCATATGGGCCCAAAGTCAGTCGGAGAAGAACCAGAAGTCTGGGAAGAGTGGTTCTTTACTGAGGGCGAGATGCATCACCATGTATTACGCAATCACGAATATGACTGGGGTACCGAAACGTGGAAAGGCGATGACAACGAGCATCCCGCCACTGTTCTTAACAAGTTGTGGTACCACCACAACTGCACAAATTTAATTCCGACCAAGCTCCGCTAGAAATGCGCGCGCTCCATATTTATTAATGGAGTTGATTGCGTTTATATAGTCGGCAAGGAATTCTCTGTTATCTGCAATATCGCCAAAGATTTCGCGTTGTTCAAGAAATGCTCCAGGAGTTTTTAAATCAGCCTGGGCCGCTGCCATGACCGAAGCTTTCTTTGGGTCGACCACATCAATTGGAGTTCCCTTTTCATCCACGCCTTGGGCATAACGTGACCAACTGGCAAGAACTGCGGCGCACATTGCGGCAGAACGATCAGCTTTCAATTGGTCACGCACTACTGGCAGCATAAATTTTGGAATTCGATCTGATGTCTCGGCACAGATACGAGCCAAAGTATCTTTGATCTGCGGATTTCCAAATCTATCAATAACTATCCGACCCCACTCGTTGAGATCAAAGCCTGGAACTTTAGCCAGAGTTGGGACTGCCTCTTCATCGATATATTTGAGCAAGAGGCGCTGGATATCGCTGTCATGAATTGCTTCATGAACATAGGTGTGGCCGACTAAATATCCGAAGTAACAGAGGGCTTGATGAGTGCCATTAGCCAAGCGGAGCTTCATTAATTCATAGGGCAATACATCTGGCACCAACATGACGCCAGCTTTTTCGAAATCTGGGCGACCGTTTGCAAACTTATCTTCCAAAACCCAGAGCACATAAGGCTCGCACGCGACCGGCCAGCCATCGGTGTATCCAAATTTCTGCTCTACAAATTCCCGGTCTTCATCTTTCGTTCCTGGCGTTACACGATCCACCATAGAGTTAGGGAAGGTCATATTTGACTCAATCCACTCCACCAAATCAGGTGCCACAACTTTGGCGAAACCGATTACTGCGTCTTTTGCCACATGACCGTTGTGCGGAATGTTGTCGCATGACATCAGGGTGAGAGCACCTCGATTTTCATCTTTGCGGGTACGAATCGCTTGAATCAATATCCCAAGCCAGGATTGAGCAGAATTCCCATCAGCCATATCTGCACTAATGAGCTTATCCCCCACACCGGAAAACTTCCCGGTCACGGCATCAATGCCATATCCGCCCTCAGTAATTGTCAGGGAAACAATCTTGGTTTGTGCATCTGCAATTCGGTTAATCAACGGCTGGCCATTTACTTCAGCCTTATCTACGCCAATTATTGAACCTATTACCTGGCTATCGGTTGACCCATCTGAATTCTTCTGCGTCAATGTGTACAGGCAATCTTGCGCCACTAATACATCGAGCGTTGGGCTTGGTAGTGAACTTATTCCCGCTCCCCAGATTCCCCAGTCGCTGCCTTGCTCAGCCAAGTGATCGAGATACATCGCAAGGTGGGCGCGTACAAAGTGTCCGACTCCGATATGGACTATCTGCGGGCTTAATTTTTCCCGGTCATAGCTCGGTACTTTTACCTGGGCAGATATCTCGGCAAGGGCGCTTTGAGAGAGTTTCATGTTCACAATATAGGGCTAGGACTTCGCGTATTTCTATGCTCCGCGCATCTCTTGCCACTTAGAGATGGCTATGGAAATGCCCAAACTGGCCAAAAGGAGAGCAAGAAATATGGAACGATTCTTACCTAGCCGCTGAGGTAACCCGAGTACGCCTTGCGCCAAATCCCACTCTAAATCTTTGATCACATTGAGAAAATGGAATGAGCAAGCAAAGGTAATGAAGGTCAATTCCAACCATAAATTCGGTCGTTGCCTCGCGCTGACATAAACTGCAAGCGGCATTAGCCCGAATGAGACGATGTAAGGAAATATAGAGAGAACGGTCTTCTTTAACTTGATGTTGTAGGCAGTAGCGCTCAAAAGTCCTAGCGTATGGACTGCAGTTCCTTTTATCCCCATTGGTCCCATATAAGAGAGGAAGAGCGCGAAAGTAAGTGCGATAAATATTGCTCTCCGAAGGTTAGCCGCATTAATTGTGCCTGCCACCAATGGCTTATTTATTCGTTTTGCAGCGGCGTCCAACGGAAAATCTATTAAATCATTTGTCCAGCCAACCACTAATTGCCCAGCAAATATGGCAACTGATATTTCTGCTGATTTGATAGTCGAAAACTGAGTAAGCGAGATGAAGAAGGAAATGCTTACAACCAGAACCGTTGGACCGAAGTGGGCAGCCTTCGCGTAACCAGAGATTCGCGCATCCATAGCTCTTAGATTCACTAGTAGGCGCGGATTGGGCGAACATAGTTTGACGCATAGCTTTTGGCATAGGCACCACTTTGGCCACCAGCAAAATTGAAGTTATGAGTCCAACCATTACTGGCACTGTATTCAGATGATGCGACATATCGAGACGCCATAAATCCTGCACCCTGACCACCATAAATTGCCGAGTTAACTACTCCGCCAATACATGTGGTGGCCGAGGATGCAAGGGTTACGTAGTTAGCGGCAGAGGCGAGCGTAGAAAAGGTACCGGAGTTGTCATAAAGTGTTATCGAAGTTGTGCCATAGAACAATGTGGCTGGAGTATTACTTGAATCTGGGTACAAACTAAAGATGAAATCTTTGCCATAACACGACTGTGGAATATTAGAAATGGTCAAAGTATCAATTTTAAATGAGCAACCATTTGAAGCATTTGAAAAAACATTTCCTGGTGTAAGAATTATGTTGTTAGAACCGGCGCATGCCGCAGTTAGCGCCATTCCTTGCCCGAACTCGAATGATGACGTCGACATCGTGATATTCGATGCAAAAGTCGATCGAACAAAGAATCCCGTGAGAACTAGCGAGATGATCAGGAGAATTGCCGTGGGAATTTTGCGCCGAGATCCGGCGGATTCCTCATATTCATCTACCGGGTCATCCCAGTAGTACTCGTCCTGATTCACTTATCTAGAATACAGGTCTAGTGGTTGCGGCTAGAAACCAGAAGGCGCAAACTAGGCGTACCGGATTTCAATGTGGAG
>CAILWW010000062.1 GCA_903838035.1 uncultured Actinomycetes bacterium
AGTAACTCTGTTTCTACTGCTTCGAGCAAGTTCCCGGTCTTGAGCTGGGAGGAGAGCTCTAATTCTTTAAGCTCGCGGTGAACCGTCTCTTTCACAACTCCCTGCGGCAATTGACTCTCCTGCGCTCGATTGCGAAGAACAATGATTGAATTCAGCACCGTCCCGTGTAGCTGAAGGTTGAGGTAATCTCTCAAATTTCGCTTCTTCAGATATTGGCGACGAAAGAACATCCGACTGCGCAATTCATCAAGTTCATCATCAATCTGGTCACAAATATTTAAGTATCGAGTCCGCATTTTGATAAGGAAGAATGCGACAAGAAGAACCCAGATGGTAGAGAAGAAGCTTCCAAAGTATTCAATATCAGCCAGGTCAGTGTTACTAGGTAGATGCGCGTGAGCCACGGAGAATTGAAGGAACGCGATGGCGATTGCGCTTAGAGTAGAAAAAATGCGATTACCCGTGCCCGTGAAATACACAACAGCGACTATGCAATTCAGTCCATTTGATATCCACGGCTGAGTGGCACGATCTCCGACGAGAATTGGCGCGATCATAAGAAAGATTAATAGAGGTGCAAAGCTGAGTGGATGGCTAGTTCGGAGAATAATGAATTGACCAATTCCCCATAACAAGATTGAGGTAAGCGCAATTAGATACTGCCAGAGTGCAATCGGAATCGAACTCCAGATGGCCGCGCCTGCTTCGTAAGCAGCGAGGAACCCCAATGTATAACTGGAGACCTTATCGATTGCGAGTAGCGCAATCTCCCGCTCACTTCGAACAACGGGATTCGTCGCCAAAGCAGTCATGTGGCTAGATTATTACAGGACGAGATTTCTCCCTATATACGGTTGGCCCGTAATGGCAGATTTATAGTGAAATAGGGAGTATCGCTCTCGAGTTGGTTCGGGTTACGGAGCTCAAAGGTGAGGTCTCCACCTCGAAATTCAGGTCGGCTCTTGAGATCAATCTTGTATCGAATATTTTGACGTGCACCGATAGCACCAGTCTTATGACGTTTCTCCTGAACCCCAAAGACTTCGCCAGGATTGATAATCACCAATCCGCCCGGAACCTTCAAAATCATCTGCAGATCTTGCACTTTCTTATCGCCCTCATTACGAATCAAGACCAAGAGACGGGAGAGAGTCTTGCCAATTTGTGACTGCTCAACACTCAACGAGGCAGAGATAACTGAGGAGTCAACATCGGCAACATTGAGTCCTTGTGCAGGAAGAATGAGCCACTCCTCTTCGCGGCGCTTAAAAAGTTGTCTCGCCATTAAATAGCACCTGACGACTTAATTTCATCCGGCATGGACTCTAAGACAAATTTAAATGCATCCATATCCTCGAGGATTCGGCCACATCCGAGAACTACCGCTTTTAGAGGATCGTCAACGTGATGGCAGGTCAGACCAGTTTGTTCGTGAAGAAGTTCTGGTAAACCGCGGAGCAATGATCCACCACCTGTTAAATGAATGCCCTCGCGCAGAATATCCGCTGCCAGATCAGGTGGAACTGAGTCAAGAATTCGTCGAAGTTCGGCGACGATAAGTGAGATTGGTTCCTTGATTGCAGTGTGAACTTCTTCGGCCTCAATTTCGAATTCAACCGGAAGGCCGAGCTTCATATCAACTCCAAGAATCTTTCCTGGAATTTTATCGGTAATGAGCGCCTGCCCATATGTCTGCAAGAATTCCTCCGCCGTCTTATCACCAATATTGATGCGACGAGTGTTCTTTAAATAGTTAGCAAAGGCCGAAGAGAGCGCTTCAGCGCCGATGCGCAGCGAGCGTGAATCAACAACGCGCCCCAAAGAGAGCATTGCAAGATCGGTCGTGCCTGCACCAACGTCAATGATTAAACAACCTCTCGGCATGGAGAAGTTGAGGTCAGCCCCGATAGCTGCTGCAACCGGCTCTTGCACGGCATACACCTTTGCAATGCGCGAGGAATCGAGGGCATCTTGAAACGTCTTAAACTCCGCACCCGAAATTCGAGATGGGACACCGACTACGACTCTTAATGGCGAAAATCGGTTGTAGCGAACAACTTGACGGATTGCTAATTGTAAAAAATTTCGAGCAGCACCAAAATCTGAAACGACACCTGTGCTGAGTGGGCGTACTACGCGAATGCTGGGAGGTGTGCGTCCAATCATGTCTGCGGCAGCATCACCAATTGCAATTACGCTATTTGTCGTTTCGTCGTAAGCAATAGCAGTCGCTTCATCAAAGACCAAGCCTTTACCTTTGACATGAATCAAAGTGTTTGCTGTACCTAGATCGATTGCAATATCTGCCATGGTCAACCTTTCGTAGGAGTAGAGGGTGTCAACAAGGCGACGGGAGGAGCAGAGCTAATGTGTCCGCTGATAGGTGGGCAGGTGAAATTGTGTGCGAGATTATTGCGTCTCGTCCTGCAAATGGGGGTCATGCCCCTTGTGGAGCATGACCCCCGCACTATTACTTTTATCCCGTGGATAAAGGCGAAAACCATAAGGATGAATCCAAGCGAGTGACGCTTGAAGGTTTCGCTGCCTCCGTAGAATTGCCGGAAGGCCACCAATTGATCATTGGCGAATTGCCACCCGGAACCGTCGTAGAAGTTGCAACATGGCAAGGCATTGGCCGTCCAGATGAAAGCACAAATAGATTCCTTCTTACTGCTGACGGACCTGGCTTACAACCGCGTAGACGTGAGTCAAGCAAAGCAACTACACCTGAACCAACTCCAGAACCAACTCCCGAACCGGAAGTACTACAAAATCCTGAACCAGTTGTGGAACCAACTCCGCAACCTGTTGTTGGGCAAGAGCCGGAACCGATTTTGGAGAACGCTGCCGAACTAGCATCAGAATTTATTGCTGCACCTACCGTAGAAGAGAAAGAAGCTACTTTCACGAGAAAGCCGATGGATGATTTTCTTGGAGTTCGCCTTCCGGAGAAGGAGGAAGCCGCCGAAATTCAAGTGGAGAAAGGTGGCCGCTGGAAGAATTTTGGACGAGCAATCTTTACCGCCGCCGCCAGCTTGGTGATTGTTGTTGTACTTCTAAACATGATCGGTATCTCAATGACTGTTCCATCAGTCGCTGGAAATTCAACATTTGGAAATCTCACGCACTCACTCGTTCTTTACAAGCGAGGAAATAATCTGGATAACAATGCGCCTACAGTTGTGATTTCACAGAAATCGGGCAAGAAGGAAATTTTGCTCGGCAATGCAACAATATTTAGTTCGAGTCAGCTAGAAATTAGTACAACTCGTGGATTACTTCTGGAAGATGCAAATTCTGTTGTAGGGCACAGCATCATTGCGATTCCGTTCGTGGGCTGGATTCTGAGCCCGATATTTCGCTAAACCACTCAGCAAGAGTTATTG
>CAILWW010000063.1 GCA_903838035.1 uncultured Actinomycetes bacterium
ATCTCAGAGTTAATGCACCAACGCTCGTCCGTCGGAGTTCCATAGCCTTCGCCTTCAAAGACATGGCCAAGGTGAGAGCCACAATTCGCGCAGCGCACCTCGGTACGAACCCGAGGAGCCAGGGATCGGTCTTCGATGAGTTCGACCGCGTCCTCGCTGGTGGGGGCGTAAAAGGAGGGCCAGCCACAACCCGAATGGAATTTAGTCTCAGATTTAAAGAGCTCATTGCCGCAGGCCTTGCAACGATAGGAGCCAACGGTCTCGGTATCGGTGTATTCGCCAGTAAAGGGGCGCTCGGTAGCGGCATTGCGCAAAACATCGTAGGAGAGCGGATCTAGCTTGGCGGCGAGCTGCGCCTCATCGATGCGGACGGGATACTTCTCGGAATTCGGCAGATTCTCCATAGGGACATTATGCACGGGTGCCAGAAATCTGGCGCCGTGACTAACTAGTTGAAATTTCAACTAGTTAGGTTTATGGTTAATTCATGACCACAGATACTTCAGCCAAGATGCCTGCGCTCTATATTGGCCATGGCGCCCCACCTCTACTTGATGATCCCATCTGGAGTGGCGAGCTGGCGGAGTGGTCCTCGCAGATGGCCAAGCCAAAGGCAATATTGATTGTCAGCGCGCACTGGGAGTCGGCGCCGCTAACCCTTGGATCGACGGAGCAAGGCACGCCATTGATTTATGACTTTGGTGGCTTTGCGCCCAAGTATTACAACATCCAATACAACTCACCTGGCGCGCCTGAACTTGCGGCTCGCATCAAAGCGATGATGGATGAACCAGTTACCGATCAACCTCGTCGTGGATTAGATCATGGCGCTTACGTTCCCTTGCTCAAGATGTACCCAGCTGCGGATATCCCGGTATTGCAGATGTCTATTCCAACCCATGATCCAGAGAAGCTCTTCAAGATTGGTCAGAAGCTGGCACCACTTCGCGATGAGGGAGTGTTAATTATCGGCTCAGGTTTTCTCACGCACGGTCTTCCATATCTCAAGGAATTTCGCATCGAAGCAACTCCGCCGGGCTGGAGTCAAGAGTTTGATCTCTGGGCAAAAGAGGTGCTCGACCGGGGCGCTGTCGATGAGCTAATGAATTACAAAGCTTTGGCTCCAGGCATGCCATATGCCCATCCGACCGTTGAACACTTTGCGCCGATTTTCATCACCCTCGGAACTGCAACAGTGGCAGATGCTGCGCCGCAAACCGCGATTGAGGGTTACTGGATGGGGCTTTCCAAGCGCTCCTTCCAAGTGGCTTAACGTTACTTAAGCGTTATTTCGTTTGAAGTAAAAACGACCTAAGAATTCTGATTTAAAGTCGAGGAAATCTCCGGCCTCAATGCGCTCGCGCATCTGGTCCACCAATCGCACAATAAATCGTTCGTTGTGAATAGTGGCTAAAGTCGAGGCAAGCATCTCTTTGCTGGCGAAGAGATGATGTAAATATGCAGCTGAATAATGTGTACATGTATAGCAATCACAACCATCGTCGATGGGGGAGAACTGGCGTCGATATTTAGCATTAGAGATATTGACGCGGCCATCTTGGGTAAAGACCGCACTCGTTCGCGCTTGGCGAGATGGCGCAACACAATCAAAGGTATCTGCGCCGTTTTCAACGCCGACAAAGAGGTCATCGGGTTCGCCAATCCCGAGTAAGTGGCGAGGTTTGTTGACGGGGAGTTCAGAAGTCATCCACGAAACGATGGTGCCGAGATTTGCTTTATCAAGCGCGCCACCAAGGCCAAAGCCGTCAAAGCTAATTCCATCTTCACTAAGTCCAGATAAATCTTGGGCGGCCTTGCGACGAAGGTCCTCATATTGGGCCCCTTGTAAGACGCCAAAGAGTGCTTGATATGGGCGGTGTGATCTGGCATCTGTAAGTCGGCCATGTTCAACTAGGCAACGCTTTGCCCAAAGGCGCGTGCGTTCCAGTGATTTCTCTTGATACTTACGAGTGTTATGCAACGTAGTGCATTCATCGAAGGCGAACATTATGTCGGCGCCAAGTTGGTGTTGTACCTGCATTGAGACTTCTGGAGTAAAGCGATGCATCGACCCATCTAGGTGCGATTTAAATGTCACACCATCATCATCAACATGCGCCAGGCGCTCTTTGTGATCTGCGATGACTTCATCGGATCTAAAAGTCTCTTCATCCATCGCGATAACTTTTTTAAATCCAACGCCCAATGAGAGAACTTGAAAGCCGCCGCTGTCGGTGAAGGTAGGGCCGTTCCAATTCATAAAGCGGGCAAGTCCGCCAGCTTCGTCCAAGATATCTGGACCGGGTTGGAGATAGAGATGATAAGCATTTGCTAGTAGTGCTTGTGACCCAAGTTGATCCATCGACTCCGGCAGAACAGATTTCACTGTGGCCTTGGTGCCGACTGGGATAAAGGCTGGAGTCTGAATCTTTCCGTGGGGGGTAAATATCTCGCCGGTTCGACCGAGCTGGCCGGGGATCTGCTTCTTCTGCGTAAAAGAGAAGTCTGCGGCAGAAGGTTTTGGAGAGTTCATCAATGGATACTCTACCTTTATGAGCAAAGGTCGCCTTCCGCTTAATTATTGGAAACTCTGGAGCGCAACTGCGATCTCCAATGTCGGAAATGGCGTCTCGGCCATTGCCTTTCCTTGGCTCGCCTCGGCGCTTACGCGTTCGCCGCTGACAATCGCCATCGTAGGGCTCATGAGCCAGCTGCCGTGGCTGCTCTTCACTCTTCCTGCTGGCGTGATTACCGACCGCTTTGATCGTAAAAAAATTATCGTGGCAACAGACCTGGCGCGAGGCGCTGTCACTCTGGTGAGTACTGGTGTTCTCTTTATTAATCGCCATGAGTTTTTACATATCAAAAATCCGGCACATGGATATACCGGTCATTCTGGGACGACCGTGATTGCCATCATGATGGCGGCAACATTTATCTTGGGGTCGGCTGAAGTATTAGGAAACAACGCTTCGCAGACATTTATGCCAGGTGTGGTGGCGCAAGAGCACCTTCATAAAGCTAATGGCCAGATGTGGTCAGCCGAATCATTAACTAACAGTTTTCTTGGACCAGCGTTGGGATCTGCGCTCCTAGGAATTTCTATCTATCTTCCATTTTTCTTCGATGCCGGAAGTTTCTTCTTCTCGGCGGCGCTCATCGCACTCATTACAACCCAATCTGCCGCCATATTGAAGAAAAAGAACGAAGGCGCCTCCTCGAGTTTCCTCTCGGAACTTAAAGCGGGATTTAACTGGTTGATGAAACACGAAGTACTCAGGCCCATGGCATTCACTCTTGGAGCACTTAATTTTGTGAACTCGATGGCGATGGCTTCATACATTCTCTATGCCCAAGAAGTTCTAAAAGTCTCGGTCTTTATCTTTGCGGTTATGGGAACCTCAGTTGCGATCGGCGGATTTCTGGCCGGAATCATTGGGCCAAAAGTAATTGCCAAAATCGGCCAGGGACGAGCTATGACTTTGGCGTTGATGGGATTTCCTGCCCTCTTCTTCCTGAGCTTTGCCGTCACCCGCTGGCCAATTTTTTACATTCTCTCCTTCCTAGAAATGTTCGCCTCGGTTATCTGGAACATCATCACCGTCTCCTATCGCCAAAGCGTCATTCCCTCAGAGATCTTGGGCCGGGTAAATAGCGGCTATCGATTCTTTGGCTGGGGCTCCATGCCGCTTGGCTCCTTTGCAGGTGGCCTCATCGTCACAATCGCCGCCCACTTCATCTCCCGGCCGTGGGCCCTTCGCCTGCCATTCCTGGCAGCTGGGGTGATTGGGGTGGTGATCTTCCAGATTTCCCTCAAGTGGGTAAATAGGGCAGAATTTGGCTCACTACCGGCAAGTAGGGGCGGGCACTAGCTAGGTCCATCTCGACTTCTGGTCTACCCTCAAAAAAAGGAGATCTATGAAGGCACGTCTAACCGCGCGCTCAGTGGTCGCACTTTCATCAGTAATTGCTATCGCAATCACTGGCGCAGTTGCAGTCCCAGCGCACGCAGCACGTTCAACCGTGATCATCGAAGAGTCGAACACATTTACCTCTTTGAACAGCGGTACCCCAGATAACAACATCACCATCAACAGTGATATCTCATACATGACCAACATGGGCTTGTGGCACTATGACAACAACACCAACATAGTTACAAACCCAGTACTTGGTTCAATCAAGGTCACAAAGAACACCCCAACTGACTTTGAAGTAACCTACAAAATTAATCCAGGACGCGTCTGGTCAGATGGTGCGCCTATTACCGCAGCTGACCTGCTCCTCACACACGTGCTTACCAGCTCTGCTTACTCAGTTAAGGCTGGCTTGGGCGATCCATCTAACCCAGATGTAACTCCTGCATTTAACTCAGGTTTCTACACCGGTGTTTATGATCAGCACGTTGTAGGTATCCCAACACTCAGTGCTGATGGAATGAGCATGACCGTAAAGTACAACGCTCAGATTCCTGACTACGTACTCAATGGTCCAAGCACACCATTCCCAGTACACGCACTCGAGTTGGCAGCAGCCGGCAAGAAGTCACTTCCTTCCGTTGCAGAAGCAAATGCTGCTACAGCGCAATTTGTTAAGGATGTAACCTCATACAACACAGCTTCACTAAAGAAGATGGGCGCTCTCTACACAACTGGTTATGACATGACCACTGTCGACGCTTCAACCAACCCACTTCTCTTGGTCTCCAATGGCGCCTATCAGGTTGCTAGCGTTGATGTTAACCAGGCCAAGCTCGTACTTAACCCTAAGTACAACTCAGGCCCAGCTACATCAGGCATCACAACAATCGTGATGAAGCAAGGTATCGCCGATGGCGCACCATCTGCGCAAGCACTAGCCAACAAAGATGTAGATGCTTACCAAGGCCAGCCAACAGCTGACACCATCGCACAGATCAAGGCAATCAAGGGCGTAACCCTTGTTACTCCTTCATCATTTGCTTATGAGCACATCGAACTCCGCGTTGCATCACAAGATGGCAAGGCCTACAACGGCCCATTTGCTGCTTCTGGTGGAGCAAAGGCGGCTGCACTTCGCAAGGCATTCTTGCTGGCATACCCACGTGCAGATATCGTCACTAAGCTCATCAAGCCAATCAACCCAGATGCAGAAGTACTTGGCTCAACATGGACACTTCCTGGTTCACCAGGGTATTCCGATGTTGCAGCAAATAACGGTTCTGCTGCCTATAACGCGGGCACACAAGCAGAGCGCACAGCTGCAGCTTTGAAGCTTGTCCAGCAGTACTACCCAACAGCTGGCAAGAGCACACCTGTAAAGGTCAATCTCCTTTGGGGTTCACCAGGCAACGCTCGCCGTACATCGGAAGCAGCTTTGATTATTGCTGAAGAAGCTAAGGCTGGCTTTGCTGTCACAGCTCCTGCAACAAAGGGTTGGGGTGGCAAGCTAACTGATTCAGCTTACGATGCTCACTTCTTCATCTTCGATCAGACAGCTGTACCACAAGATGCTCAGGCATGCGGAACTTTCAAGACTGGTGCTGGTTCTAACTACACCGGTTATTCAAATAAGAAGGTTGACGACGCATGTACTCAGCTCCAAGCTAAGACACTTCCTGCATCAACCGTCCACCGTCTTCAGATTGTGGCCGAACGCCAACTCAACACTGACGCTTTCTTCCTTGGAATCTTCCAGAATCCAAACGTCACTGCTTGGGATAGCGCAATTCAAGGTATCAAGCCAGCTCCATTGTCTCCAACACTCGTGTGGAACTTCTGGGAGTGGCATTTCTAAGAACTAGGAATAGTTTTTAGAATTACATCTTGAATGAAATAAAGTAGTAAATTAGGGAAGTGGCGTTGGGAGACCAGCGTCACTTCTCTTCTTATTTGTGAGATTTAGTTTTGAAATAATTTTCTCTCGTTTTTTACTAAGGAGCATTGAGTGATTGCATATCTGGGAAGACGCTTTAGCGCTCTCATTATTATTCTCTTTGGCTCTAGTTTTATTCTCTACAATCTTGCCGCAGTCTCTGGCGATCCCACCGAAGCGCTGCGCGGAAGCACGGATCCTAAAGCTCGCCAACAGCTCTATGCCTTGATTCGCCAGCTCCACCTCAATGTGCCACCCCCCACGCGATATTTTCTCTGGCTCAAAGGCTTGCTTGGTGTATTCACCGGTCATGCAACTTTTGGCGTAACTCGTGAAAATATTCCAGTTACCTCACTTCTTAGCCAGGCAATCCCAACCACTATCCGGTTGATTTTGATGGCCACGATCATTGCCATTGTTTTGGGTATTGCATTTGGAATCGTTTCTGCACTTCGTCAATACAGCCGTTTTGATTATGCGATGACATTTGTCGCATTCCTTATGTACTCGCTTCCAATCTTCTGGATTGCTGTACTTTTGAAGCAATACCTAGCGATTAGCTTTAATAATTTCCTAGCCAACCCAGTTATCGCTCCAAGCTGGATTATCGTGGCATCAGTTGTGAGCGGCATTTTCTGGGCCGCACTAATCAGCGGTACGCGCCGAAAAGTACAAATTACCTTTCTCGTGGCCGCCCTCGCTTCGGCAATTGTCTTGATCGTATTAAGTCTGACCAAGTGGTTTGCTCACCCTGGTCTTGGCCCTATTTTGGTCTGCGCCATGGGAATCGGAATCGCCTATTTCGTAACATTCCTCTCGACTGGATTTGGTAATAAACCCGCCTTTAAATCGGCGCTTGCCATGCCGATTATCGGTCTCGTTCTCTATTACCCAGTGAACTATTTCTTTAAGCACTTTGCTGGACTACTCACGATTTTGGTAATGGCGCTGGTTACAGTCTTGATAGCCATTCTCGTAGCTCGCTTCTTTGCCAAGGTTGATCGAGGGCCAGTTATTCGCACCAGCATAATCACGGGGCTTCTAGTCGGACTCATCATCATTATTGACCGCCTGATGCAGGCCTTTGTTCCATATTTCAACACAGATGCGGTCAATGGGCGGCCAATTCCGACAATCAGCCAGTCAAACTCGTTGCTTCCACCAGGAAATTTCTGGTTTGGCTTACTTGATACCTTGTTCCATCTCTTCCTACCAACTATTGCGCTAACGCTTATTTCCTTTGCTGGATATGTTCGTTATTCACGCGGCACCTTGCTTGAGGTATTAAATCAAGATTACATACGCACCGCTCGGGCAAAGGGCCTAACCGAGCGCACCGTCGTAATGCGTCACGCATTTCGAAATACTCTTATTCCGCTCACCACCATTATCGTTGTGGATTTTGCGGCCATTATTGGCGGCGCAATTATCACTGAGCGAGTTTTTGCTTGGCAGGGAATGGGAACTCTCTTTAATAAAGCGATTACCGACCTAGACCTAAATCTTTTGATGGGCGTCTTCTTCGTAACCTCCACGCTAGCAGTTTTGGCTAACTTGGCGGCAGACCTTTTGTATTCAGCGTTAGATCCACGAATTAGGGTGGTTGGAAAATGAGTATTTTCAAGCGTAAGCGATCTGTTGAAGTTGTCAGTGGAGATATTGCCAACCGTGAGGTGGAAGGGCTCTCTCAGGGCCAAATAGTCAGACGCCGCTTTATTCGACACCGAGGCGCAATGATTTCACTTATTGTCTTGGTTGCGGTAATCCTCTTTGTCTTTAGCGCTTTGGATTTTCAACTCTTCTTTATCAAGTATCACGGATGGTGGAAGTACAGCTTTACTGATCAGCCAGAAATTCGCACCCAAGGTTGTCCGGGCGGATTGGGCGGTTGCCCAACTTTGAGCCTCAATCCATTTGGAGCATTTGGTCTTGGCGACCATCCTTTCGGTCAAGACGATATTGGCCGCGATTATTTCGCCCTAGTCATGCGCGGGGCGCAGCGTTCAATCCTGGTGATGTTCATTATTGGAATTGTAGGCGGAATTGTAGGCACAGTTATTGGTGCAATATCTGGATTTTATCGAGGCTGGACTGATTCAATCCTGATGCGCTTTACTGATTTCATCATCACAATTCCGTCGGTCATCATTGGATCAGTTATTGGCTACCATTTTGGAAACCTTGGTGTGACCTTCTTGGCTCTCTATCTTGGTCTCTTCGCCTGGACTGGCCTCTCTCGACTTGTGCGCGGTGAATTTCTCTCCCTCCGTGAACGCGAATTTGTCGATGCCGCAAAGGTGGCCGGTGCCACCAACCGTCGAATCATCTTCAAGCACATCTTGCCTAACGCAGTTGGCGTAATCATTGTTTCAGTCACCCTGATTATGTCGGGTGCAATCTTGCTTGAAACCGCACTTAGCTATTTAGGCTTTGGCGTTGTCGCGCCAGATGTTTCACTCGGTCTACTTATTAGTCAATATCAAGATTCCTTCTCTTCTCGACCTTGGCTCTTCTGGTACCCCGGAATATTTATTATCTTGATTGCCCTAACCGTCAATTTCATCGGTGATGGACTTCGAGATGCTTTCGACCCAAGGCAGCGTCGCCGAATCTCGCGGAAAGAGCGAAGCGCCGAACGCAAGGTGGCAAACGCCTGATGATTACGTTAATTGATGATCGTCATGCCGAATGCGATGGCAACCAAAGCTCCCAAGAGAATTACGCCGCGCCAATCTTTATTGATTTCGTAGGCAAGAACTCTCTGATCTCTTCGCTTTTGGAATTCGCCCCAAGCGATCTCAGCCAAGTGAAGTGCAATTCCACTCTCACTGCGAGGGGAGAGGGCCGGGGGGATCAATTCGAAATCAGCGCTCTTCATTCCACGAACTTCGCTGGCGTGGAGTTTGCGACTATGTCTTCTGCTCGGAGCGGGAGCGGCCCAGACCTGAATATTTTGGTCGCGAGTGCGAATATGCATATTCCATTTAGCGCCGAGGTCCTGAACATCGACCCATCCAATCTGCGCCTTCAGCACGGGATTGGTGACGACCATTCCTTCATCGCCAATCTGAATTTTGGGCTTGATGAAGCTGAGATACAAGAAGGTCAGCGCTGCAGCAACCCAGAAAATTGCTGTGATGAGATTTTTTACGCCTCCAACGCTGAAGCCAGACCACAAGGCGAAGAGCGAGAGCAACGCGCCAACTCCGGCGAAGGGATAACTGCCTCTAGCTCGAAAAGTCTGGGCGTTATTCACACCGTCATCTTCTCACAACGAACTATCTCTGCAGATCGGATGGCACTTTAATGTCTACTCCAGTATTAAAGGTTAAGGATTACACGATTGAGTTCTGGGTGGATGGAACTTGGTATCCAGCCGCCATCGATATGAACTTCGAACTCCAAGCCGGTAAGACTCTTGCCATCGTTGGCGAGTCAGGTTCTGGTAAATCAACCACAGCCCTTGGCGTCATGAGTCTACTTGCCTCAAACGCACGCACTTACGGCAGCGTTCAGGTTAAGGGCGTTGAGATGGTGGGAACGTCGGCTGGTCACCTCCAAAAATATCGCGGCAAAGAAGTGGCTTATATCTTCCAAGAGCCAATGACAGCCTTGAATCCGGTCTACACAATTGGCGCCCAAATCATCGAAACTTTGCGCACCCACTTTGACCTTGGTCCGAAGGAGGCGCGAACTCGCGCCATTGAATTAATTTCGATGGTGGATATTCCTAACCCAGAGCAATCGGTTGATAAATATCCGCACCAACTTTCTGGTGGACAGCGCCAGCGCGCGATGATTGCCCAGGCTCTTGCCTGCGATCCTGCGCTTTTGATTGCCGATGAACCAACCACTGCTCTCGATGTAACAGTGCAGGCCGAGATTCTGGATTTAATGCGCGATCTTCGCTCGAAACTTAATTCTGCAATTCTGCTCATCACCCACGATATGGGTGTGGTTGCAGATATGGCTGATGAGATTTTGGTGATGAAAGATGGTCGCACCGTCGAACACGGCAGCGCGGATCAAATTTTCAATAACCCACAGCACCCATATACAAAAGAGCTGCTGGCTGCGGTTCCAGTTCTAGGTACAAGTCCAAAGCGTTCCCTTTCCTATAGCGAGAGCGCAAAGCCGGCTCCAGTTCTTAACCTTGAAGATGTCACTATTGAATACCCCAAGCGCGGTCGCGTTCCGGCGTTCACTGCGGTGAAGAACCTCTCGCTCCAAATTTATCCAGGAGAAATTGTTGGCCTAGTTGGTGAATCCGGTTCTGGAAAGACAACCGTTGGCCGAGCTTCCATCGGACTCCTTCCCATTAAATCTGGAAAGTTAGAGGTCGTTGGTCACGATATCTCTCACGCTAGTCAAAAGGATTTGCAGAAGATCCGTCGCCATACCGGCATCGTTTTTCAAGACCCGGCTTCTTCGCTCAATCCACGTCTACCCATTGGTGAATCGATTGGCGAGCCCATCTTCTTGGCTGGCCTAGCAAAAGGTGCGGATTTAGCTCGTAAGGTCGAAGATTTATTGGATCAAGTCGAACTTCCTCGCAGCTATCGAAATCGTTATCCGCATGAACTTTCCGGTGGACAGCGCCAACGTGTAGGAATTGCTCGCGCCCTCGCTCTAACTCCAGATTTAATGATTGCCGATGAACCGACGTCAGCACTCGATGTCTCGGTTCAAGCCCGCTTCCTGGAACTCTTCCAAGATTTACAGCAAAAGCTGCAATTTGCCTGCCTCTTCATCAGCCACGATCTAGCGGTTGTCGATATTTTGTCTCACCGAGTTGCAGTTATGCAGAATGGTGAATTGGTCGAGCAGGGCGATCGAGATTTGATTCTCAAGAACCCACAGATGGCCTATACCCAACGACTCATCGCCGCCGTCCCGGTACCAAACCCAGCCGAACAAGAGAAGCGCAGAGTCGCCCGTCTAGCCAGCAAGTAATTACTGGCTAGTTACCAGATCCGAACTCGTTCGTTTTCTGGCAGATACATCGCATCGCCTGGTTTAACCGAGAAAGCTTCGTGGAACTCGTGCAGATTTCGCGCAATTTGATTGCAACGGAACTCGTCGGGGGAGTGAACATCGATTGCAATGCGCCTTCTGACTTCTTCTTCACGCATTTTTTGACGCCAGACCTGTCCCCAGCCCATAAATAGCCTCTGTAAGCCCGTAAAACCGTCTATAACGGGCGCAACAGCGCCACGGAGTGAGAGCTGGTAGGCCTTAATTGCGACCGTTAAACCCCCCAAATCTCCAATATTTTCGCCAATTGTCAGCGCGCCATTTACGTGAATATCTGGCGCTAGCGTCGGATGCAAATTATCGAACTGCTCAATCAATTTATTTGCACGTATTTCAAATTCTTCCCGGTCCTTATCGCTCCACCAATTGTTGAGATTTCCAGAGCCGTCGTAGCGAGAACCTTGGTCATCAAAGCCATGGCCAATCTCATGGCCAATCACCGCACCAATGCCGCCATAGTTCACCGCATCGTCGGCCTCCATATCGAAGAAGGGGGGCTGGAGAATTGCAGCTGGGAAGAGGATTTCATTGTGAAGTGGGTGGTAGTAGGCATTTACAGTTTGCGGAGTAAGGCCCCACTCTTCTTTATCGACTGGTTTTCCAATTTTGGCGAGTGCATACTCTTGGCCAAATTGAGTAATGCGACCAAGGTTTCCAAAGAGGTCATCATCGGAAATTTCTAGAGCCGAGTAATCGCGCCACTTATCGGGAAAGCCGATCTTTGCCCTAAAGGTGCCTAATTTATCGAGCGCTTTAGATTTAGTCTCATCGGTCATCCAATCTAACGCCGCGATATCAATGCGATATGCCTCGAGCAGATTTGCCACGAGCAGCTTCATCTCTTCTTTTGCCTGAGCTGGAAAATGGCGCTCGGCATAGATTTCTCCTACCGCTTCACCCAGTGATCCTTCAACCAGGCCGACGGCTCGCTTCCAACGGGCGCGGAGCTCTGGAGTCCCGGAGAGAGTGGTGCCGTAAAAGGCGAAATTTTGATTAACCATTTCATCGTGCAAATAAGGAGCTGCACTGGAGAGCATATGAAATGCCAACCAAGCGCTCCAAGCAGGAGCGTTGAAGTTTTGGAGCATTCCAGAAATACCACTAAAGAACGATGGTTGCGTAACTATGCAGGGATCAAAAGCGCTGGCTGGAATTTGACTCGATGCTATCCAGGTATCCCAATCAAAGCCCGGTGTTAACTCGCGAAGCTCGGCAAAATTCATTTTGTTGTAGGTGGCAACCGCATCGCGATCGCGTACCGAATCCCAATGATGGGATGCGATTTGCGTTTCTAAAGCGAGGATGAGTTCGGCCTTCTCGGCACCATCCTTAACGCCAGCAATTGCAAAAATCTTTGCGATATGTTCGAGCAGAGCTGCTCGAATCTGCGCGTGTTCCTCTTCGCGGTAATAAGCCTCATCGGGAAGACTCAATCCGGATTGGCCGATATATGCGATATTGGTATTGGAATCCATCTTGTCGGCTTCTACAGCTTGGTAGAAAAATCCACCAAGGCCACGGCGTTCAAAGTCACCCAGAACCTGGTGGAAAGTGGTGACGTCAGAGACTGAAAGTGCCAGCTCGATATCTGCCTGGACCGGGGAGATGCCCAGGGCGTTGATGCGCCCTTCATCCATAAAGGTCTTATACAAATCGCCAATTTTTTGAGCGTTCGTTCCCTGAGGGTGGGAGCCAGCTGCCAGCTCTTCGATAATCACTCGGACATCCCGCTCCGACTTTTCATAAAGGCGATAAAAGGCGCCATCGGAAGAGCGGTCTGAGGGAATCTGCGCGCTCTTAATCCAACCGCCGTTGATGTGACGAAACAGGTCATCTTGGGGGCGAATGGTGGGATCAATGTGTTCAAGAAATAGGCCAGAAGATTTCATGGCTCCGACAATACTGCAGATGGCTGGCTGGTAATTGGTAGAACTTTCAACAATTGAAGCTTCGAGGTAAACTGGTCGCTATGGCAACCAAAGCACAGGCACCTAAGTGGCTCAATCCGCGTGAGATGAAGGCTTGGCGTTCCTACATCATCGCCTCGCGTCGATTGCTCGATGCCTTGGACACGGACTTGGAAGGCCATGACCTTTCGATGGCAGATTATGAAGTCTTGGCCCAACTCAGCGATGCCCCTGGACGCAAAATGCGCATGAGCGAATTAGCCGAGTTGGCGATGGTCTCGAAATCTAGACTCTCGCACCGCATGAAGGTAATGGAGAAGGCCGGATGGGTCCGCCGCGAAGAGTGCGAATCAGATCGCCGTGGCTCATACGCCGTCATGACTGACCAAGGGTGGAAGGCCATAGTTAAGGCGGCCCCGAGCCATGTGGCAAGTGTGCGCAATAGATTGATGGATCATTTAACAGTTAAAGATCAAGAAGATTTGGCGAAGATATTTGATCGCCTACAGACCGAACTACGAGGTCAATTCATTAACGAGAATTGATTTGGATTAAGTAATAAAAAAAGCCCGCCATTTTCATGGCGGGCTTTTTTACAATCAGACTAC
>CAILWW010000064.1 GCA_903838035.1 uncultured Actinomycetes bacterium
ACATGGCCGCTCTAACCAATGCACAAACACTTTCCAAAGCAGTTATCGAAGGCGGAATGATTCCTTTGATGGAGGAGAAGTCTCCAGAAGTTGCACAAGCTGTCTTATCCTTTCTTCATAAGTAAATTTTAAGAGCCCCAACATTAGGTACTTACTCGCCGACTAAATAGTTCAACCCAAAGTAGTTGCTCGTGTCGCACAAAATTCGTTGCAATATTCATCATTGAGTTCTACTCTTTAATAAGTAAAGGCGAGAACCTAAGTCCCCGCCTCTACTGCCCCGATCAGAACGGGACTTATTTTGTGGTTGCTCCTCTTCAGGAGCGACTGCCGCCCAGCACTATGACAACAATGTTGATCACAGCGCCAAGCAGAGTTAGCCACTTGATAAGACTCAAATTGACCTCCAATCGCTACATCCCGACGGATGTCGAGAGAGCTTGGCTGTGGCCGCAGCTTTATATTCGTACCTTCGTCTAGGCCGTACTTTCTATAAGTCCAAAGTGGCTGGCTATTGAGAGAAATCTGCCCCGCGCCTTTTCATTTCGCCAATACAACAGGATTGCTCCGGCCGCGATATAGATTGCGGCCTGAATCAAAATCGCAGGCCAATCACTCCCGCCCTTTACTTGCGCCGTAAATTCATGCAGGGGTTGAAGTTGGAGTGGGAAGTCGGAGAGCCCATGCAGCAATACTGGCAACCAAATTGAACCCGAAAAGATCATTAATCCCGCGCAGAGAAAACCAAAGGCTCCGGCGTTAACCATTTGTCCGGCAGTGTATGAGAACGACTGTCCACCCCAGAAATAGTTCGTCAGGTGAAGCATTCCGAAATGTATTGAGGAAATCAGAGCCGCTACGCCATAGCCATATTTCTCGAAGAGTCCAAAAATCAAACCACGACTAAAGAGGTCCTCATTGAAGCCAATTCCCAAAGCGAAGAACAACGCGCTTGCAATAGTTTGAATCGAATAATTCGACCACGGAGCATCTTGAAAATTTGGGGAATCAAAGAAGGCAATCACGAATAAACCAACCAGCAGAGTCTTTGAGCTCATCCGCCATATAAACCGCCCCCGAACTCTTGGGACAAATAGTCGAATACTGAGGTACCAAAGGACTCCGCAGGTGAAGTGATAAACAATTGCTCGCCAATAATCGGGAATCGGAAGTGAATCGATATGCAGATAAGAAACACCCCATATCGAAAACCACGTCAGCCCTAAAAAGAGCACCAATGAATTCAGGCCATCCAAACTTTTAATCATCGCTCACCTCCAGGCCTATGTCTATCCGCCACCACTGACATCGAGAGCACATCAAGATCCACCGCCAAAGACGGCGACCTCATGAGCATGGATTGCTCGCAATAGGTCCGCCTCCTCCTTGAAGGTGACCATGGTGTACCACCCACACAAGCAGAGACCCTGATAAAACTCGTGCTCGGCTTCTACAAGGCATGTTGAATGTTCTTGCGACATAACAAATACCGGCCCTAACTGGACCCCAAACTTTCGCCGGTGATCCGCTCTTCTGGCGGTGTCGTTCATCGCCAGCCGGTCTTCTTTTAGTTCCACCGTGCGCGGTTAGCGCGGTTGGCACCAAGCAAGCTAAAAGGCTTAACGCTTGGATCATCGATTGACCTAGTAAAACTTTAGCATCGAGAAGTGACATTTCTAGTCCACTTCATCATCACCATCTAACGTCTCTTCAATCACTTTAAGGCGGCGAAGGATTTCATCAGCCTCTTCGACCAGCCCTCGCTCGCGTTGAATACCTGCTGCGATTTTGTCCATTCGCACAATCGAACTCCAATAGGGCTCGCCAGTACCCAACATCATGTCTTTCGCTGTAGCGATATGTTCCAGAGCCTCTTCGTATTCGCCCAATAACTTCTTGGCCAATCCCATTCGAGCATTAGACCAAATTAATCGGTATTGGTGTTGGGTAACCACCGCAAAGTCCATCGCACGTTGGGCATAGACGAGTGCTTCCACACCATTGCCAAGCTTGCTGTAACACAAGGAAATCTCCTCATCAGCAAATGCAACTTGCCATGGATTCTTGAGCTTCTTAAATAAGGCTCGTGATTGCAAGAAGTGTTCCAGCGCCTCGGCCCATCGATCCAAACGTCCCAATGCAAACGCACAATGCCCATACGTGACCGCCAAAGTTTCCTCGTTGAGATCAGGATTAATCTCTGCTAGCGCCGCGGAATGAACTTCATAAGATTTCTGCCAATTCTTGGCCGAGTACCAATAGTCACCCTCTTCGTTGAGGGCATAGAACAAATCCTTATCGCCTATCTCTTTATATAACTCTGCGGCCTTATGTGCCGCACCCGCGGCCTCTTCATAGCGTTTAAGCGCCTTGAGCGACCAACCAATACTTTGATAGACATGTCCAAGCGCAGCTGAACTCGCAGTCGCGCCCATCGATTCATAGACCTCGCGCGCAGTTTCGCTCATTGCGAGTGCTTCCTTGTGATCACCTTTGTGAAATGCTTTATGACCAAGTGCCATTAGCGCCTGGGCTTTCTCATCACCTTCACCAGATGAAACCTTTGCCCATAGCTCTTGCTCGCTTTGTTCCTTCTTTTCCATGTGCTGCCTTTCGACCCCACCGGCGACGGATAGCCGACTGGGGGAGTAGGAAGTTACAGGGGGCCACCGACAATCCCACGAATGGCGGCTTCGAGCCTAAAAAGGATGTTGGGGCACAAATCGGACTTAAGCCGGCGACTCACCCGCCTATTGGCCTTCTGTTAGTTGTGGCGCTTAAGGTTAAGTTAGTCCTAAAGGAGGCAATGTGAGGTTGAGAAAAGCACGCTGGCTGCGCTCGGCTCTCGCCGCGTTGATTCTGATTGCACTCTTGGGAGCCGTTACCTTCTTCCGTTCGCAGTCTCATTCACCGATTTTTATCTCGGACTGCGGCGTCGGAGAAAGCCAGAAGCCAACTTCCATCACACTTGCCTGCGCAGATGCCGGAATATATATCGACAAGATCACTTGGTCCACATGGGGCGGCCGGGATTCAGTCGGAAGTGGAATCTTTCATATGAACTCATGCGAACCTAGCTGTGTTGAAGGAAAATTCTCTTCTATTCCTGTGAATTTCTCGGTGAGCCGAGAGACTTACGAGAAATCGGTAAAGAAGAACCTCTACTCATGGATTGATATCCGATCAACCAATGGCAAAGAATTGCTGCTTGGCAACGATTATTACTACACAGATCTCGTTACAAAAGGATTTTAGGAATTGATGACCTTTCCGGGATTCCTGACCCTCATCGACTTTGAGGCGACCTCGAAATATCCCCACACCGCTCGCGCCAC
>CAILWW010000065.1 GCA_903838035.1 uncultured Actinomycetes bacterium
CATCGTATGCACGAGTGGAAGCCCGGTACGTTCGGAGATCATCCAACCGAGTTGTCCGCTGATCCAGTAATGTGAATGCAAAATGTTGTAATAATCGGTGGGCTGACTCTCGGCAAAGTGCATGAAGGAAGAAGTGAGCGCACTGATTTGCGAAGGAAGTTCTTCCTTGGAGAGTGGTTGTAGCGTTTTAGTTTCAAGGTGACGAACGGTCACACCATCGGCAATTTCAACTGACTCTGGAAGTCCGGGAGTTGCGGCGCGAGTGAAGATATCTACTTCGACACCTTGCGCCGCCATCTTCTTTGCATTTTCAACAACATAGACATTCATTCCACCGGCATCACCGATACCCGCTTGTTCAAGCGGGGAAGTGTGCACCATCAAGGTAGCGATGCGGGGTTTCATCTCATAAGTGTAAACGCTTAGAGAGTGGCTCGTATTCCGCCAACGATGCTGGTGCCACCGTACACATTGACCTTTACGTCAGGGGTAGTGACTCCCCACTCCTTATAGGCGGCTTCAATAATGGTGCCGGAAGCACGGCTTGAACCATCGGCAATCTTAAAGACCAAGGTGCGGCCATCGGCGAGGGAGCTGATATCGACCGCTTCCGCGCCATCTTTCATAAACATGCCAGGAACAGCCTGCATCATGCGAGTCGGCATCCGACCTTCGCCAGCCACCATCTCTGGGTATTGACGACAAGCGGCAACTATTTGTTGATGAATCGGATCTGCTGAAACTGTGATGCCATGAATTGCTTTAGCTAAACCTAAAACCGTAATCGCAAAGAGTGGAGCCCCACATCCGTCGAAAGTCTTATTAGCAACGCTCTCGCCAGTCATGGTTTCAATCTCTTTCAAGATTGCTTGTTGCAATGGATGATCCTGTTGTAAATAAGTTTTGGTATCCCAGCCATTAATGACACACGTAGCCAACATCCCAGCGTGCTTTCCACTGCAATTCATGGCTAATCGAGTTGGCGCCTTGCTCCCCCAAGCTAAACGCTCTGCTTCGCCAAGTGGGCGATCAGTTGCGTTAAGCAACGCATCTTCACCGAGGCCAGCGCTTGCCAGAATTTCGAGAACTGCATCTTGATGCATCTTGGAACCAGAGTGCGATGCACATGTCAGCGCCAATAACTTCGGTGGAAGGCTAAGTCCATTGCGCACCATCGCCGATGCTTGCAAAGATTTAACCGAGGAGCGCGGAAATATTGGCAGGTCGATATCTCCCTTGGCCTTATAAATACTTCCATCAGAGTTAAGCATGACCAAGTGACCAGTATGAAAAGATTCGACAATATCGTTTCGAACTAGTTCGGCTAATACTTCTGGCGCTTTACTCATTTACTTGTCGCTCCAAACTAGACCAGATATGTGCCTGCATTGTTTTTCCTTCAGCTGCCATGTCATAAGCGAAGAAGAGTTGACCTTCAACTAAACCATAGAGTCGGCTACCGGCGGTTACCACTTTTGCAGTTGGGGTTGAGTAACCCTGATCCATAGCGAGTTGAATCTTTGGGCCATCATGTACACCAACCCAGCCTTCGGAAATTCCAGTGCTATGAGAGATCACAACTTCCAGCACATTATTTGGCTTCGGACGCCAGTAGCCAACTTCGGATGCAGCCGGACGGATAATTTCATTCTCTTCGTTGACAATCCAGCTCCGGGAGAAGTAATTAAGGAAGTTGCGACCATCATGATTAAAGGAGACCTCTTGCGCAAAGAGAAATGGTTCGATGCCTTCATATTCACCGCGACCCTTACCGCGCCAGGTTCCAACAAGCCAAGCTAAGGGGTATAGCTCTTCATGCAAACCTTCAGGAATCGTAAATGCCATTATCTGCCTTCTTCTCGCGCATCGTTTATTGAGGAGTCGCGCCAAGCCTTAGCCACGCCACGAACTCCGCGAATAGTCAGGATCAAACCGAGCGCAAATGCGGCGACTATCAACGCAATTGTCGTCAGGCTCTCCATGGGTTAATCGTACGGCCTCTTACATGCCGATAAGGTTTTCTCATGAGTCAGAAGCTAGTCATCAAGTTAACCCAAGGCGTTGAACAACCAGAAGCACTTTCACAGGCATTTACCGTTGCATCAACCGCCTTGGCCTCCGGAATTACCGTATCTTTTTGGCTCACTGGAGAAGCTTCCTGGCTGGCTATCGCCGGCAAGGCAGAAGATTTTCATCTAGAACATGCAGCCCCGTTGGCCACTCTTCGAGATGCAATTATTGCTGGTGGCACTATGACGCTGTGTACTCAATGCGCGGCGCGAAGGAATTTAATGCAATCCGATTTAATCCCCGGCATAACCATTAAAGGCGCAGCAAGTTTTGTGGAAGAAGTAACCGCCGATAACGTCCAAGCGCTTATCTATTAATTAACTCCTGCGAAGCTGGAATTCCAGCAGCCACCAGCGTTGCATCCACTGGAACGCTTCGTTTGATAAGTGCAAGTGCGATTGGCCCTAATTCA
>CAILWW010000066.1 GCA_903838035.1 uncultured Actinomycetes bacterium
ACCAAAGCCTACTTGCTAGAAGGCCCATTTATGACACTGCTCTCATACCTCAGCATCAAGAGTTTGGATAATTGCAGGAGAAATCGCAGAGGAATTTAAATGCGGAATCAAAAGTATTTTTAGCAGATAAATTGGAGCTATTGTTTGAGTCGGCACATGTTGGTTCGGTTATATGACTCACGGGTGTGGACATTTTGTTATTTTCGATTCTTGTTGTGCCACAATTTGGAAAGGGTCCTAGCTCTCCGATACTTCCAAATTCAGCTTGGGACTTCCATGCCATCAATCGGAGTGCCTTAATGGGAACCACTTCCTCACATCTTCTAATTCAGAATGAATCGCTAATACGAGTGTTGACCTTGTGGCATTAAATTTCCAGTCGAAAGCTTGTCTAGTGGGACACATCCCACCAGACAGTCGCAAGTTCGCGAATCTTCTTCTTTGGAGTTTGCTTGAGAAATTCCAGCATCTCACCTTCGCGTGATTCTGGCAGGCAGAGACGAATTCGTGAGAAGTGCGCTTCCGATTCAAGGTTGGGCTCTTCACGCATTCGCCCTTCCCAATATTCTATCTTTGCATCAAAACCAAGTTCAGCGAGTACTTTCATAAGTAATTCTGGCGCCGGACCAGTAGGGCGATCCAAATTCCAAAAATGTTTCCATAACGGTGCTGCCGCATTTAACGGGTGGCGCTGAGGAAATTCAAGAACTACGCGCTTGGTCGCATGTGAATTAAGTGCGATTAAAAAATCTTCAATATTTTGGACGTTGTAGACAACGTGATGCGCCATCGCGACGTCGGCGGTTGGAGTTTCATCTTCCACTTCCGGCCAGAATCCATCGATTGTTTCACTTGTGACTCCGCGAGCTGCTGCGTTTTCTGCAAACATAGTCAGCATTTCGGGTTGATGATCAACGCCAATAACGTGAGTTGCCGGTGGAGTTAAAGCGAAGGCAGCAATGCCGCCGCCACAACCGATATCTAATACAGATGAATCAGGGCCAAGAATTTCGCGCGCACGTTGATGTGACGGTGAATCTTCAATCACGTCGGGAATTTGAAACATTGCAGGGGGATGAATCCAAGGGTTCGTTGGCGCTTGATCGAGAATTTCTTGGGGTATTGCCCATTTAGCTAGCTCGGAACGCCAAAGATCTCCGGATTTATTCTGCAATTTTCTTTGATTCCTCTTCTGCAATTTGCTTGCGGACGTCGTCCATATCAATGTCCTGGATTGCCGCAATCAATTGATCAAAAGCGGGAGCGGGCAGAGCGCCAGCTTCTCTAAAGACAAGGATGCCGTCGCGAAATGCCATCAAAGTTGGAATTGAGGTGATTCCTGCGGCCGCAGCTAATTGCTGCTCGGCTTCGGTATCCACTTTCGCAAAAGTGAATTCCGGATGCTTTTCGGATGCCGCTTCGAAAATGGGACCAAACATTTTGCATGGTCCACACCATTCAGCCCAGAAATCGACGAAGACGATTCCATCTTTGAGAGCGATAGATTCGAACTCTTCACTCTTTACATTTAGCGCTGCCATTTATTTTTGGCCTGGCACCCATGAAGAGAGTTCGGCATCGCATTTACAGCGTTGATCTTCGCCAAAAGGAGCAAGCGCTTCTTCAATATGCTGGCCACAGCCAGACCAAGTTGCTTTTCCGCATTTATCGCATCGAACTGCACTGCACATTAGTGGTCTCCTTATGCTTTCTTACTGAATAGTTTAGAGAAGAAGCCTGGCTCTTTCGGATCATTCTGATGTCCTTGGCAACGGTCTTTCTTTGCAACGCCCTTGAGAGCTTGCTCGACATGGTTTCCGCAACCGGACCAAGTTGGTTTTCCGCACTTACGGCAGGTAGTTCTGCTGCACATATTTCTATCCTTCTCTCGTAGTAGTTATTTCTTTAATGATTGAAGATTTGCTGGCGAGCGACTCCAAGTGAGGTATCCGCCATCGAGATTGAATGCTTCGTGGCCTAATTCGCGCAGCAAGACAGATGCGGTATGACCGCGTTGCCCGACTTGGCAAGTCACGATCAATTTCTTCTGTGGCACTTCAGCAATTCGCTCACGAAGCTCATCGACTGAAATATTTACTGCACCCGGAATTGTTCCGCGTTCAAATTCAGCAGCACTTCTGACATCGATAATTCCGTAACCTTCATTTTGAAGGCGTTCGACATCACTCCACTGAACACTCTTGGTCAGTCCTGAAATTAAATTTTCAGCAACATAACCCAGCATATTTACTGGATCTTTCGCACTTCCAAATGGGGGCGCGTAGGCCAATTCAAGATCAGCTAATTCTGGGGCGGTGATTCCACCTCGCATTGCCGTAGCAATGACATCGATTCTCTTATCAACTCCATCACGACCAACGCCTTGTGCACCAAAAATCTTTCCACTCTTTGGATCAACAAGTAATTTGAGTGACATCTGTTTTGCATCAGGGTAATACCCTGCATGAGAACTTGGATGAGTGTGGATGGCTAGGAAATCTCGACCAGCTGCAGTCAATCGCTTCTCGTTCCAGCCAGTTGTACCGATTGCCAAATCGAAGACTTTTACAATCGCAGTTCCAATAGTTGGAACAACTCGTACCGAGCGGCCCGCAATGTGATCAGCTACGGTGCGACCGTGACGATTAGCAAGGTTGGCTAATGGAACCAAGGTTGCTTCGCTATCAATGGCGTCGCGCTTCTCAACAGCATCCCCGATTGCATAAATATCTGGATGTGATGTTTGGTTGTGGTCGTTAACTGTGATACCGCCACGCTCACCTATGGTGAGGCCGGCCATTTTCGCCAAAGTTGTATCTGGACGAACACCAATCGCCATGATCACGATTTCTCCGGCGAGAACTGTGCCGTCAGCGAGCGTGACATCACTTGTCCCAATCTCTTTCACGCCATTTGCGAGGTAAAGATCGAGTCCTTTGTTACGCATTTCATCATGAACGATGTGGGCCATCTCAGGATCTAATGGCGCTAAAACTTGGGGCAAAGCTTCTACAAGGGAAGTTTTGATTCCTTGGTGAATGAGATTTTCGGCAATTTCAACTCCAATAAATCCGCCGCCAATAACAACCGCAGTCTTAGGCTTACCTGATACAGCGCTAAACATTGCTTTCACATCTTCTACAGTGCGAAGAGTCATTGCTCGCTCAGCACCAGGAATGGGTGGCTTCACAGGAGTTGCACCAGGAGAGAGAATCAATTTGTCGTAAGTAAGTTCGTAAGTCTGATCGGTAATTCCCTTAACGGTCACAGTCTTGGTCGCGGCATCAATGGCAGTTACTTCGCTACCTACACGTACATCTAAACGAAAGCGCTTATGCAGGCTTTCAGGTGTTTGAAGTAGCAGTGCACTCTCATCAGTGATTACTCCGCCGATGTAATAAGGCAATCCACAATTGGCGTACGAGACGTACCCGCTCTTTTCCAGAACGATGATTTCTGCATCGGCGTTTAGACGACGCATTCGAGTAGCCGCTGACATTCCGCCAGCGACTCCTCCGACAATGACAATGCGCACTTTATGCGAGACTGAGAAATAGTTTTTGAAGTTTTTCGGTAACTGCATCGGAATTATTCTTATTGTCGACGATGCACTCTTTCAGACTTGCTGATATCAAAGTAAAGGCGGCGGTATTCACTGCTTTGCTCACTGCTGACATCTGAGTGATGATCTCATCGCAATTTCGACCTTCTTCAAGCATCCGAGCCACTGCGCCTAATTGACCTTGGGCGCGCTTAATACGTTTTGCGATTGCTTCCAGCTGATCTTGGTCTGAGAGTACATGTGTGGGGTTCTTCTTTGCGGCAACCATCAGTGATGTCCCTTTCGAATCATTTTTAACATTTTCAAATTGATAGCGGCAAATCTCCAGAATTGGATAATCAAATTCTTTCGGGCTCGCAAAGTTTTTGATGTTGGAAGCGGTGCATGAGCAATGCTTTCGTTTGCGTTATCCATATTTCTCTCCTATTCCGGAATCTTCGACCAGCCCGGCAAGGCCTTGGCTTTGTAAATGAACATGTAGTGAAGTAGCGCCTTAATCCAGTGGCCGGCAAGTCCAATCTCGCCAAATGTGTCACTAAGGCTTCGCCCGGTATTTGGATACTTGATGTAATCCGGAACTACTGGATACATCGTCATCGACGCAGCAGAACCACGACGCATTCCTGAACCCGCGGATGCAACACATGCTGCGCCCATATCGGCCATTGAAGCTGCATGTGGCTTAGCGCTTGAACCATTCTTGATGAGATCGCGGATAGTTAAAGCAGCTGTTTTACCCATGATTCCTGATGGCATTCCTGTGCGTGGTGGAGATGGTGCAATCAGAGTGCCGTTCGGTGACTTGCGCGGTTTTGAGATTTGATGAGGTGGGGCAAATGCGATTCCCACCGCGAAAACATTTGGGAAACGTGGAACGCGATAAGTCTTTGGCCAATCCTCTGCTAGCCATTCTTCATATGGTTTGGCTGTGTAATTTGCATCAACTTTCATAAATCCACTTGGGGCAAAAATCTCTTCTGAAATATCACTGCCATCTTTAGCAAACGCTTTCATATCGACGCCACGAAAAGGTGGCAGAAGCATGGCAAAGTCAAAACTCTGGTATCCGATTTCACCATCGACGTTCTCGAAATGTGCAATTCCCTTTTCAATTTTTGAAACGTGAACACCTAGAATCGCTTTGATACCTCTTTCACGGAAGAGTGATTCAGTCCATAATTTACTTGTGGTTTGAAATCCATTTTGAGTAAATACCAGGCCGCCCACTCCAAAGTCACCAAGCTCGTATTCATTTGTAATGTAAATAATTTCTGCCATATCGCGAACACCTGCATGGCTTATCTCGTGCTCTACGTTGAATGTGTATTCAAATGCAGCGCCTTCGCAGGTACAGGTTCCGTGACCGACTCCGATTAGAAGTGTTTGTTTCTGACCTGCCTTCATTTTGGCAATTACCTCTTGAAGTGACTTAGCTGCCTCGACTGCATGACCTGCGGTACAAACCGAGACAGT
>CAILWW010000067.1 GCA_903838035.1 uncultured Actinomycetes bacterium
CACGCCCTGACTCGCTCAGGTCGTATAACGGCTTTTCTTTTCGAACTTCGAAAGAAAGGTTTAAGAACTCTAGGTGCAGATTTTGTTCCGGCAACCGGAGCTCCGATGACTCATGTGGTAATTCCAGGTCTTGCCAATTCCAATAAGGCCAACGGCTCTATCTCCCACAGCGTCCGGATTCTGGTTCCGGGAGCGATTGATGCAACTGTAAATGTCACCATTAACTCCGCCGATGGTTCATTTACCCCAATTGGTCTAGATAATCTCAAGGTTGCGCACGGAAAAATCGTTGATATTCCATTAACCAACTTAACTCTCAACTCACCATTTACAGTAGTACTCGATGGCGACCGCCCAATCTTGGCTGGAGTGCTCTCGCAATCTACAAAAACTGGCCCTGATCTGGCCTGGGCTGGTTCGACCCAAGAACTTCCCCTGAATTCACCGCTCTCCATCAATGTTGGTGGCCACGCGCCAATTCTGAGTACATATGGAACCGGCTCCTACACAGTTCATATCTCATATCTCCTCAATGGGGGCGCAGCTAAGAGCGCGACAATTAGTGGAAGCGGTCAGTTGATCTGGAGTGCGCCAACATCAATAATTAAACTCACGGTCACAAGTGAGAATAAGGGCGTATCTGCTGCCCTGGCCTTCACACCGGCAAATGGCAGTGGCCTAAGTTACCTTCCGCTGGAACAAGGAACCGCCCTGCAAAAAGCACTTCTGCCAGAGGCTGATGCGCGCGTCATCTCACGCGGACAATAACTCTGCTTCCAAACCCAATCAATACCCGATTTTTTCCAACCCTAGAGATACTCTCTCCACATGAGGACATCTGGATCACGCTTGGGCCGCAGCTGCTCTCGTGCTGGATGTGGTCGCGTTGCAAATAAGACGCTCACTTATATTTATGCCGAATCAGTTGCCGTGCTTGGACCCCTCGCAACATTTTCCGAGCCACATGCATATGACCTATGTGAAGAACATAGTGTGCGCATGAGTGCGCCGCGCGGTTGGACCGTAATTAAACAAGAGCTTGATCACGAGCAAGTTGGTCCGACCAATGATGATCTCATGGCGATAGCTGAAGCTATTCGAGAAGCTGGTACTCGTATTACTTCGGAAGAGAAGGCAATACCAGAACGCGCGCCCATCGGAGATTCAAATCAGATTGGACGACGTGGCCACCTCCGAGCCATCCCTAATTAAATGTTCACTTTAGATTTTCTCAATTCGATAATAAAGGCCTACGACATTCGCGGTTTGGTCGATGGCCAGATTACGCCAGAATTTACCGAAGCAGTCGGTGCAGCATTTGCGCAATTCCTCATAGAGGAAGGCGAGGCTAATTCACTAATTATTGGTGAAGATATGCGCCCTTCTTCGCCAAATCTCGCCGAGTCATTCTCCAAAGGTGCCACCTCGCAAGGTCTCAATGTCATTCGAATGGGCCTGGCATCAACCGACATGCTCTATTTCGCCTCTGGAAAGTTAAATCTTCCGGGAGTGATGTTCACCGCTAGCCACAACCCTGCGGCATATAACGGCATAAAAATGTGCAAATCTGGCGCCGCGCCCATCGGTCAAGAATCGGGATTGCTTCGCATTAAGGAACTTGTTGCACAGGGCGCGCCATCGCCAGCGAAAGATAGAGGCAGCGTCACACATCAATCGCTACTTAGCGATTATGTCGATTTTCTACTCTCGTTATTTCCGGGCACGAACGAGAAGAGCGGCCGTCGCCTAAAAGTTGTGATTGATGCTGGAAATGGAATGGCTGGATATACCGCCCCAGCCGTTATGTCGCGACTTAATGTCGATGTAATTCCTATGTATTTCGAGCTTGATGGTAATTTTCCAAATCATGAAGCTAATCCCATTGAACCAAAAAATCTTCTGGACCTACAAGCGCGCGTCAAAGCCGAAGGTGCAGATATTGGATTGGCCTTTGATGGCGATGCCGATCGCTGCTTCTTAGTAAATGAGCGAGCCGAACTAGTTAATCCATCAGCGCTGACTGGATTGATTGCAGTTCGCGAACTTAAAGCCAAGCCTGGCTCTTCCATTATTTACAATCTCATCTCATCGCGCGCTGTGCCCGAGGTGGTAGCTGAACACGGTGGAACCGCAATTCGCTCGCGCGTAGGTCACTCCTATATTAAAAAACTAATGGCAGAGACTGGCGCAATCTTTGGCGGCGAACACTCCGGTCACTTCTATTTCGCAGATTTCTGGAGAGCCGACTCTGGAATGCTGGCCGCTCTTTATGCGCTGACCGAACTCAATTCAAGTAGCCAGCCGCTCTCCGAACTCTTGGCTCCATTTAATCGATATCTCGCCAGTGGTGAGATAAATACGACTGTTGCAGATACTTCCGCAGCGCTAAAGCGCATCGTTGATCACTACTCATCTGGTCACACCATCGATCAACTCGATGGCATAACTGTCACCGGCGAGGGATATTGGTTCAACGTACGTCCTTCAAATACCGAACCACTACTTCGACTCAATGTGGAGGCGGGGACTCCTGAGATATTGGCTGCCGTCATCAAAGAGGCTCAGGGCGTAATCGCCGCCACATAGGGCGAGTTCTAGATTAAGTACTCATCAGTAAATCGGGTAACCTAACGCCATTGCCGAATGGAATTAGAGGAGTTAGCCGTGTCTGTAGAAACCAGCGTTGCTCATGATGTTGCCAATCCAGCTCTTGCAGCTGAAGGTCGAAAGCGAATTGAATGGGCAGAGCGCAACATGCCTGTTCTCGCACAGATTCGTGCCCGCTTTGAGAAGGAACAACCATTTAAGGGTGTTCGCATCTCTGCATGTATGCACGTAACCACTGAGACCGCGAACCTCATGCGCGCGCTAAAGGCCGGCGGCGCAGAACTCGCACTCTGTGCTTCTAATCCGCTCTCTACTCAAGATGACACAGCTGCGGCGCTCGTCCATGAATTTGGCATCAACGTCTTTGCTCACAATGCAATTGATCGCGAAGGCTACTATCGCCACATCAATGCCTCACTTGATATCAAACCTCATTTGGTGTTTGACGATGGTTGCGACCTGGTCAATACGCTCCACACAACTCGCACAGAACTCATCGATGGAATTATTGGTGGATGCGAAGAGACCACAACAGGTGTTATTCGCCTAAGCCAGATGACTAAAGATGGCGCTCTTAAATTCCCAATGATCGCGGTAAACGACACAGATACAAAGCATATGTTTGATAACCGCTATGGAACCGGCCAATCCACCATGGATGCAATCTTCCGTTCCACTAACTCGCTTATTGCTGGAAAAGTTGTCGTTGTTGCTGGTTTTGGTTATTGCGGTAAAGGCGTAGCAGAGCGCGCTAAGGGCATGGGCGCAGATGTCATCGTCACCGAGATTGATCCGACAAAGGCACTCGATGCCATGATGCAGGGATATCGCGTAATGCCGATGCATGAAGCGGCAAAGTACGGTGACTTTTATGTAACTGTTACGGGAAACCGCGATGTACTTCGCGAGGAACACTTCAAGGTAATGAAGGATGGCGCAATCCTCTCTAACGCGGGCCACTTCGATATCGAAATCGACGTTGCCTGGCTTGAGAAGAACGCCAAGACAAAGAATCCAAAGATCCGTCACCAGACCGATGAGTATGTGATGCCTGATGGTCGCCGCATTCTCCTATTGGCAGAAGGACGTTTGGTAAACCTTGGCGCAGCCGAAGGTCACCCAGCATCTGTAATGGATATGTCATTCTCTGATCAGGCGCTTACCGCCGAGTGGTTGCTCAAGGAAGCCAAGAACCTTGGCGCAGGTCTCCACAACGTTCCAGCAACAATCGATAAGGAAGTTGCTCGCCTCAAGCTCGAGAGTATGGGCGGCAAGATTGACGTTCTTACCGAAGCGCAGGACCTCTACCTCAACTCTTGGGAGCACGGTAGCTAATGACTCTGATCATGGTCGTTGATGACGACCAAGATCTTGCAGAAATGCTTGGCATCGTCCTCAATGGTGCCGGCTTTGAAGTTGATTTAGTAAATCGGGGTGATGAGGCGCTGGAACTCTTTCGCGCCCAACGCCCCGATTTAGTTCTTTTAGATGTGATGCTTCCCGGCCTGGACGGCGTTGAAGTTGCCCGTCAGATTCGTACCGAGTCCATGGTTCCCATCGTTATGTTGACCGCAAAGAGCGATACCCAAGATGTAGTTCTCGGGCTGGAAGCTGGCGCCGATGATTACATGGTTAAGCCATTTGAACCCGCAGAACTTGTGGCAAGAATTAAGGTTCGCCTTCGCCGAACCCCGGCAAGTGAAGGCGATTCGCTACAACTTGGTCGAATTAGAATTGATCAAGTTGCCCATACAATCAATCGTGATGGAAAAATAATTCCACTGACCCGTCTTGAATTTGATCTACTCGTCGCCCTTGCTAAGGAACCAGGACGGGTATTTACTCGAGAAGCGTTACTCAGCGAGGTTTGGGGATATCAGCACGCCACAGATACTCGTCTTGTTAACGTCCATATTCAACGCCTTCGCTCAAAGATTGAATTCGATCCAGAGAACCCAGAGCTCATCGTCACCGTCAGAGGTATTGGTTATAAGGCAGGCACAGGGGAGTGAGCTCACTTTCATCCAAGTGGAGAAGCTCTCTCGCCTGGCGTGTTACCGCAACAATTGTTCTCCTTTCAGTTGCCATCATTACTTTGGTTGGTTCGGCGCTCTCTACCCAATTAACGCGCGGAATTTTTAATGAAAAATTAAGCATCTCACTTGCAGATGCCGAAGCATCAGCGCAGTCTTCTGAATTACAACTTGCCATTGAGCAGTACCAAGCAAAACCAGATTTTAAGAAAGTCCTAGATGCCATTCTCACCGTTCCTAATATCAATGGCCAAAGTGCCGGTCGCGAGGTCGCACTATTCCCGACGCCAAAAATTGAAAATAAGGAGCAGGTCTATCAAGGAACATCAAATTATTTATTGCCCACATCAATACCAGATACGCTTCGCGTCAAAACAGAAAAAGGTTCAGTTAATGCTTGGCAGCGAGCAGTTTTAAAATATTCGACAGGTATTGTCGAAAATGGAATCGCGGTCGGAAACATCATCAGCGTTCCGCAAACCGGAAAGTTTGAATATTACGTACTCTTCAGTCTCAATCAGCAGGAGCAAACGCTCAACTTGATTCATCGAGCTCTTTGGCTTACGGGTATCGCGCTCGTCTTCTTACTAGGGTTGATTACTTGGCTCATCATTAGACAGGTCATCTCTCCAGTGCGTGAAGCTGCCCAAATTGCAGAACAATTAACCGCGGGCGATCTAGAGCAACGCATGATGGTTAAGGGTGAGAATGAAATCGCTCGGCTCGGATATGCATTTAATGAGATGGCAGTAGCGCTAAAACAACAAATCAATCGATTAGAAAATCTTTCTCGCCTTCAACAAAGATTCGTCTCCGATGTCTCCCATGAATTGCGGACACCCTTAACCACGATTCGAATGGCCTCACAAGTTATATATGCGGCAAAAGATGGCTTCGAGCCAAATGTGCAGCGGAGCGCCGAACTCTTAGTCGCCCAAATAGAGAGATTTGAAGCGCTGCTCACCGATCTGCTGGAGGTAAGCCGATTCGATGCCGAGGCCGCGGTACTGGATATTTCTCCCATAGATCTCATATCTCTGGTTCGCTGGACCGTTGACTATGTACATCCAAGTCGAGAGCGCATAATCACGGTACATGCACCTTCAGGATCAATTACGGTCGATGCTGATTCAAGGAGAATTGAGAGAATTCTCCGAAACCTCGTAACTAACGCGATAGATCATCGTGAGGGTAAACACGTCGATATCTTCATCGCCGAAAATGAAAATGAAGCAGCCGTTGCGGTCAGAGATTATGGAATTGGATTTAATGATCGAGAGCATAAGCAACTCTTTGAACGTTTCTGGCGAGCAGATCCGGCGCGCGCACGTATCCGCGGTGGCTCTGGACTTGGCCTCTCCATCGCGCTGGAAGATGCCCGCCTTCACCAAGGATTGTTGGAAGCGTGGGGCGCTCCTGGCCGCGGAGCCAATTTTGTTCTTACTCTGCCAAAGCGTGCAGGTACATCAGTAATTTCACATCCACTCTCGGTTCTGCCGGAAGGTGAATCTTCAACAATTATGGATATGGGAATTAATTAAGTAATAATTCTGAGATTTTTGATGCGTGAATTCAATTCGCTCGCTCGCCTCTCTCTTTGTACTACAGAGTTGTTTAGTATGTGGCTCCAATCTTCAAGATAAGTCAAAGCTCTGTGCTAAATGTTCGCTCGCAACAACTCTTCGATTACGTCGAGGTTCAGTAGGCGAGCTGCCACATTATTATGCGCTGGAATACAACGCAGTCACTTCAAAGCTAATTCTCTTGGCAAAAGAGGATAATTTAAGGCAGGCACGGGAGATTTTGGCCGCCGCTATTACCTTTGCGATTAAAGAACTATTAGCGCGAGAAGAAAACCGTATCAATCTAATTCCCATTCCATCTCGTCCCGCAGCAACTCGGCAACGAGGATTTCTACATACACAGGAACTTGGATTGAGCGCCACCCAATTGATTCCAACGAGTGGCATCAAAGTTCTTCCAATATTGGAAATATTTGGAAAAGTGAAAGATCAGTCAGCTCTCTCGGCAAAGGAGCGTTACCAAAATATCCATAAAATGGTGCGGGTAAAGCGCAGCGCGGAAATTCCCGGTGCTACGGAGCTGAATATATTGTTCGATGATTTAGTCACCACCGGAGCCTCTGCTTTAGAGGCGGTCCGGGCCCTGAAGGCGGTAAATCTGCCTATTTGGGGGCTGATTTCTGCATGTGCGACATAGTCACCGAGCCAATAAGATAGGGGAGTTGATGTGAAGATTTATTGAACCGAAAGAGGGATTGTGGTCGCGATACTCGACAAGATTTTGCGCGCTGGAGAAGGCCGTCAGATTCGCCAACTAGAGAAGCTTGCCGCTGAAGTTAACTCCTTCGAGCCTGCCATCTCCGCTATCTCTGATGCTGGACTACGTGAGCAGACTGAAAAATTCCGTGCCCGCCTAGCTGCCGGTGAAGATCTCGATGATTTACTACCTGAAGCATTTGCAACTGTTCGAGAAGCCGCCAAGCGCACACTTGGCCAACGACATTACGATGTACAACTCATGGGTGGAGCAGCGCTCCATTTAGGAAATATCGCGGAGATGCGAACCGGTGAAGGTAAGACTCTGGTTGCCACACTTCCTTCCTACCTCAATGCCCTCTCTGGAAAAGGCGTGCACGTCGTCACGACAAATGATTACCTCGCAGAGCGCGATAGCGAGTGGATGGGTCGTATTCATCGATTCCTAGGCCTCAAAGTTGGCGTAATTCTCTCCAGTATGACACCAGCCGAACGTCGCGAGGCTTATCTCGCGGATATTACATACGGCACAAACAATGAATTTGGCTTTGATTACCTGCGCGACAATATGGCTTGGACGCTCGAAGATTGCGTACAACGCGAGCATAACTTTGCCGTTGTCGATGAGGTTGACTCAATTCTGATTGATGAAGCTCGTACCCCGCTCATCATCAGCGGACCAGCGGATAAGCCCACAAAGTGGTACCAAGAATTTGCCAAGATTGCCGATCAACTCAAGCGTGATGAGCACTACGAAGTAGATGAGAAGAAGAAGACCACTGGAATTCTGGAAGAAGGCGTTACTCGGGTCGAAGAACTCCTCGGCATCGAAAATCTCTATGAGGCAGTCAATACCCCAATGATTGGATATCTCAACAACGCAGTTAAGGCGAAAGAGCTCTTTAAGAAAGATAAGGATTATGTCGTCATGTCTGGCGAACTTCTTATCGTTGATGAGCACACTGGCCGCGTTCTTGCTGGACGTCGCTATAACGAAGGGCTCCATCAAGCACTAGAAGCGAAAGAGCGCTTAGAAATTAAGGATGAGAACCAAACTCTGGCGACAATTACACTCCAGAACTATTTCCGCCTCTACTCAAAGCTCTCAGGTATGACTGGTACAGCCATGACTGAGGCCTCGGAATTCATGCAGATTTACAAGTTGGGGGTAATTCCAATCCCAACTAACAAGTTTATGCAACGCATTGATCAGCCTGACTTGATCTACAAATCAGAGGCTGGAAAGTACATTGCAGTTGCTACAGATATTGTTGAGCGCCATCGCAAGGGTCAACCCGTTCTCGTCGGAACCGTCAGCGTTGAAAAATCTGAAGAACTCTCTGCCGTTCTCAAGCGCAATGGAATTCCACACGAAGTTCTTAACGCAAAGCAGCACGAGCGGGAAGCAGCAATCATTGCGCGCGCCGGAACTATCGGCGCGGTCACGGTTGCCACAAATATGGCAGGTCGCGGTACCGACATCATGCTCGGCGGCAACTCAGAATTTATGGCTGACTTTGAACTCCAACGTCGTGGCCTAAATCCAGTCGATACACCGGAAGAGTATGAAGCGGCTTGGGCTGGCGAACTGGCAAAGCAGAAGGCAGCCGTCGAGAAAGAGCACGAACAAGTCGTTGCACTTGGTGGTCTCTATGTCCTTGGCACTGAACGTCACGAGTCACGCCGAATTGATAATCAGCTTCGCGGTCGTTCCGGACGTCAAGGCGATCCCGGTGAATCTCGTTTCTATCTCTCCCTCCAAGATGACTTAATGCGTCGCTTTAATTCGGGCATGGTGGAGCGCTTCCTCGGCGCTGCCGGAATTGGTGAAGATGTTCCGATTGAGTCAAAGATTGTCTCAAATGCAATTCGTTCCGCACAGACACAAGTAGAAGCACTTAACTTTGAGATGCGTAAGAACGTTTTGAAATATGACGATGTCATGAATCGCCAGCGTGAGGTGGTCTATAGCGAACGTCGCGAAGTCCTGGAAGGCGCCGATATCGCTGAGCTGGTCCAATCCTTTATTGAGGACACAATCACTGCTTATATTCAAAGTGCGACGGCCGAGGGGTATCCCGAAAACTGGGACCTTGCCACCTTGCATGCAGCCCTTAAATCGATTTATCCCATCTCCTTTACCTTTGAAGAGCTCGGTGCAAAAGTTGGTGGCCTAACTGGCCTCGATGCGGATTACATCCTGAACGCCGTACTGGATGATGTCGACGCGGCATATAAGGCGCGCGAAGAATCTCTAACGCCCCCAGTCATGCGCGAACTTGAGCGCAAGATTCTGCTCTCGGTTCTAGATCGCAAATGGCGGGAACATCTTTATGAGATGGATTACCTGCAAGATGGCATCGGTCTTCGGGCAATGGCACAACGCGATCCGCTCGTGGAGTATCAACGTGAAGGTTATGACCTCTTTGCCGCGATGATGGATGCAATCAAGGAGGAGCTTGTTGGTTTTCTCTTCAATGTAGAAGTTGAAGTCGAGGGCGATGGCCAGAGCGTCGGTGCGAAAGGCCTCACTCCAGCACCTGCCCCGGTCGCAAACTTGCGATACTCCGCAGCGGAAGAGGATGGCTCAATTCGAAATGAGGGTGGAACTCCTCGCAACGCACCATGTCCTTGTGGCTCTGGTAAAAAATATAAGCGCTGCCATGGCGGGGCTGCTTAAAGTAATTTCAGTTCAGTACATAACCATCGCTGGTCGACGCCTTCAAAGCGTAGGACCAGCGATTTTATTCTCACTCCAAATCGCATCGTAACGACCACCTCGGCTACACCATCAATTGGTGCCGCGATATATATCCTTCGGATTTTTGGTGGCTCGAGCTTTTGCTTTGATACAGCCAGCTCTTGGAAAACTCTTCGATGGGCGAATCGGGTGAGTTGGGATGGCGATCGCTTTCCGCTCCAAATTTCGATGAGTGACAAAATAAATCTGCTTACCCAATCTCTGATTTCAGGAAGCTCGGCGGAGGCGGTGGGTCTGCCATATAAGCCATCATCTGGATCAATAGCCTCTTCCCCCTCCAGCCAATCTGGGGTTGGTACCAAATAGAGTTTTGGCAGGATGGTTTGCGAAATCTCCTCGACAATCCGCTCTCGATCCTCAAAATCGAAGGTGGGTTGCAGATTTGGATGGACGCGCTCTGGATAACCTACTTCGGGCTGAATAAATATCTCTGCTTTCATGGATGGACTATCTAGCGAATATCTCGATAGCAATACCTCCAAAAGGATGAGATCGGTGATCTTTGGAATATCTCGCTTCAGCACTCTGTGGATAGCGCAAGGCGCAGGTAGGCAAGTTGCAGATATTCATCTCCTATGAAAATAAAGAACCCATATCCATCGACAACCCGGAGCTATTTTGCAATCGGCCTATTGCTCCTCTCGCTAATATCCGCATTTCTCATAGTTCAGGCATCCGAGAAAAATATTGCGGTTTGGTCAGCTAAGAAGGATTTAGCGATTGGAGAGAGAATCACTCCCGCTAGCCTGATTATCAGCAAGGTGCTCTTGCCCAATAATTCGGCGCTTTATCTCGCCGCTAAATCCTCCATCCTCGGAAAGACCGTTATCCGCCCCATTGGAAGTGGAGAGCTACTTCCAAGGAGTTCACTCTCCGAGCAGACATCAGGGCTGATTGTTAGAGGCCTACCACTTCAAATTTCCAGAAATGACTTACCGGCAGATCTCGCGGCCGGTCAATTGATTGATATCTATGCTCTTCCACAGCGAAGCTCCGCAGCGACCGGAAATAGTGATGTAACCCTTGTAGCCGGTTCGGTTCGGGTTGAATCAATAGATACCAAATCTCGAGACCTAGGTGGAGCCATTGGAATCGTCGTACAGGTACGAGAGAACCAAGTACTTCCAATTCTGGTAGATACCGCTAATTCCAGAATCGTGGTGGCCCGAAGTGCATAATGAGATTCCAGTCTGGGAGGTAATTACTGCAATTAAGAGCGCCGAAAATGAAGATTATCTGGCGCAACTACTCTTTTCGCAGGGGTGGCCAATTCGTTATCGCGCCATTGCATTTGACGGGGTTTTGAATTTCCTGATGAATAGTGAGGTGAGAGCGAGAACAGTCTTGCTCTACACATCAGATTTTCCGGGGCTCGATCGCGAGCGAATAGCAGAATTACATAGTGATGAATTGATTTGGATCTGCATGGATGGGCTAACCATGAACTCTCATGCAATCATGGTTTATATTCGCAACCAAGTGCGTGAGCCGATCTATCAACAACCAACGACACTTCCAGCCAGCGCGATGAAGGCGGTAACCATTAGTGGCACACCCGGCGCCCCCGGGAGAAGTTCAATTGCACTCGCACTCTCGCATTACCTCGCCCAAGGCGCCCCACATTCAACGGTGGAACTCATCGATGCCGATCTGCAAGCGCCATCGCTGAGTTATTACTTTTCTCAGAGCGAGCGACCATCGAATTTGAAATTAATTTCATTGGACCGCGCGAAGAGACCGCAAGAAATTTCGCTCACCGCTCCCTATTCCATAGTCGATACCGGCGCACTTAAATCACTTCGAGATGTGATGACGGATCGTCGATGGCAAGGAGGGCTACTTAATTCGGTCATAGAGAAGAGCGATCAACTCATTTACGTTGTTGGAGTCAATCCGCTGGGACTCTTACATCTGGAGGCATTTATTCGAGATGCTCCAGTCATTACATCAGGATTGAAGATCTCCTTTCTCCTCAACCAGCTAGGAAATTCCCGGATGGACCGTTCTGTCCATGAAAAATTTAGCTCCCTCGTTGAAGGGCGAGAATCCTTCACGCTCCAAAAAGGGGGAGTAGGCGTATTTGATAAAGGTAAGAGCTCGCACCGTGAGATTGCTACGATTGCCACTCAACTTGGATTAGAGGAAGGGCAGCCATGGGCGCGATCGACGACATCATCACGACCCAGACGGCCCTAACCGATGCCGATAAAGAGCGCTTGGCCGAACTTGTCGCGGATTGGTCGCTGCTGGCCGATCTCTCTTTTGCCGATCTCATTCTCTGGGTCCCTAAGCGGAGAGATTATGCGAGCTGGCCGGAGGGCTATGTGGCGATGGCACATATTCGCCCCACCACCGCCGCCACCGTCTTTACCCATGATGTAGTTGGCGAGACCCTGCAATATGGCAGTAATCCGTATATAGATCACGCGCTCTCTAAAGGTGAGATTGTTCGAGATACTGAACCTACATTGGTAGATGACCTCCTTATTAAATTAGAGACCGTCCCTGTTCTCTTTGAAGATCGCGTGATTGCGGTTATTACCCGTCACCGAAACGCTGAACAAATGCGATCACCTGCAAGGCTCGAGCTCAACTATCGCGAGATCGCCCACAATATTTACCGCATGATTGCCGAAGGAACTTTTCCGGTACAGAACTCTATCTACCGGGCCGAGAGCGCCCCGCGCTTGGGCGATGGACTTATTCGCCTTAATGCGCAAGGTGTCGTCACTTACGCCAGCCCCAATGCTCGCTCCGCACTTATCCGGGCTGGATGGGATCAGGAACTCGAAGGAGAGAACCTTGGCTCCATCATCGATAGCGTAAAACGAGCAGCCAGTACTCCTACTGAAGAGTCATGGCAAGTCATCACCAGTGGTAAATATTTACGACGAGAAGAATTTGAAAATGAAAACGGAATTTTTGATTTACTGGTGATTCCTCTGGTGGAAGGCTCTGTGGGAATAGGTGCGATTGCGTTACTGCACAATGTGACAGAACTTCGCCGCCGCGATCGCGCCTTAGTTTCAAAAGATGCCACCATTCGAGAAATTCATCATCGCGTGAAAAATAATCTCCAAACTGTATCTGCCTTGCTCCGACTTCAATCTCGTCGGGTAGAGGATCCAATCGCATCCATCGCGCTAGCCGAGGCGGTCAGACGCGTTGCCTCTATCGCGATCGTCCATGAAACCCTCTCCGCCAGTTCGGCCGAGACCGTCGCATTTGATGAGGTCTATGACCGAATCGTTCATAACGCGATTGAACTTAGTTCGCGTCCCATCACCGTCTCCAAGGAGGGGGAGTTTGGAACCTTTGACTCGCAAACCGCTACGCCGCTTGCCCTGGTGATTACCGAGCTAATTCATAATGCGCTCGAACATGGACTGGAAATTTCCGGCGACTCATTAATTGTTAGCGCAGAACGTACTGCTTCCGGCACAGTTGTGAAAGTAATGGATAACGGAGCCGGACTTCCCGAAGGTTTTGATTGGGATAAGTCCTCGAATCTCGGACTTCAGATTGTGAAGACTTTGACTGAGAATGAACTCAAAGGAAAAATTGAATTAGTGCGCGAAGGCGAGCTGACTAAAGCCGTACTGACTTTTTAAAAGTTTTTAGAACTGGTTTTGGGCTTCCATCATGCGAGCACGGTTGCGGGCTGCGCGTCGCTTCAGTGCACGACGTTCATCTTCAGATAGTCCGCCCCAGACGCCGGCATCTTGACCACTCTCAAGCGCCCAGGCAAGGCAGGCCTCTTTCACAACACAGCGGTTGCAGACCTTTTTAGCTTCTTCGATTTGGGCCAAAGCTGGACCGGTATTGCCAACAGGGAAGAAGAGTTCTGGATCTTCTTCTCGGCAAGCTGATTCGTGTCGCCAGTCCATGCGTTTATTGCTCCTTTAATGGTCAAACAGGGAAGTGAAGGGGCATAAAGCAAGCGCCGCTTACTGGAGTATTCTCCCGTGAATTCGCTCAGTAAACAAGGATATTCGCAGAGCAATTCTTTAAGTTAATGGGTGATATCTCACAATTAAATCTCAAATTCACTATTTATTGAGTTTGAGTGCCCCCGGCAGGATTCGAACCTGCGCACCCGCCTCCGGAGGGCGGTGCTCTATCCCCTGAGCTACGGGGGCTCAGTTCCATTTAACATCGCAAGGCTATCAGTGAAAGAATTAGAGTATGAATTCAACGCCTAATACTTCGCGCGCATACTTTGCTACTGGATGCTTCTGGGGCGCTGAGCGCAGATTCTGGAAGATTCCTGGTGTACTAGAAACTTCTGTTGGATATATGGGGGGCACGAAAGCGGCGCCCACATATGAAGAGGTCTGCACTGGCAGAACCGGCTATGCCGAAACTGTGGAAGTCATCTTTGATCCAACTCAAGTTTCATATTTAAGACTCTTGCAAGAGTTCTGGACCATGCATGATCCCACCTCTTTAAATCAACAAGGCGGCGATATCGGAACTCAATATCGCAGCGAAATATTCACAACTTCACCTGAGCAAATTGTTATCGCCGGAGAGAGCAAGTCGATTTACCAAAGCGCCTTGGATCAAGAAGAAATTGGCAAGATCGTTTCACCGATCACACCAGCCGAAGGCAATACCTATTGGCGAGCCGAGGAGTATCACCAACGGTACCTCGAGAAAAACCCCAATGGTTATGACTGTCATTCAAGTACCGGCGTTCCATTTCCAGAGATGAGCGCTAATTAACCTTAAGTAAGAGTTAACTATTTAGGTAGTTCGGTTGCGCGCCAGCAATACCAAGCCACCACGCTTTGAAATCCTTCGAATTTCTTTCCCATCAGGTCGAGCTTGGCGGGCTCTATCTCTTCCTTTAATTTATGTAAACGTTCCCATCCGCGGCGAACCGCGAGATCGCCGACGGGCCACACATCTAATCGACCCATATGAAAGATAAGAAACATCTCCACCGTCCATCGCCCAACGCCCCAGAGGGCGGTGAGTTCTTGTGAAATTTCGGCATTAGAGAGTTTGCCAAATTTCTTAAATTCGATTGACCCACTCAAAGTGGCATGGGTGAGTTCTGAGATTGCCCGAAATTTAGCGCCCGAAACCCCAGCCGTTCGCATTTTGGATTCAGTTAATGGAGCTATGGCCTCAGGAGTAATTTTTCCTCCGGCTAAGTCTATAACTCGGGATCGAATCGTATCGGCGGCTTTGATTGCAAGCTGCTGAGAGAGGATTGAAGTAACCAGCACCTCGTAATGAGTTCGCGTGCTCCGCTTGCGACCGATGGTGCAGAGTTCAGAATTTTCTAGTACTGGGCTAAATCTCTTATCGATTGCGGCTATCTGGCGCACAATCTGCTTCATTTCGCTTTCTGTAGTTAGCCCCATAAAACGGTACTGTAACCCCATGAGCTTGAAGGTGTGGGTAATAACCCTTGCGCTGCTCAGTTTGGTCTTGATTTTTGACCTGGCGATAGCGCTAATCAATCGAAATAAGCCAACCTCTCTCAAGGCGGCGGTGAGCTGGACGCTCTTCTATGTCGCGCTGGCGATTGGCTTTGGATACTCCCTTGGAATTTGGTCAACCCACATCGCGCGAAGTGAATTCTTTGCCGGGTGGATCACCGAGTACTCACTCTCTTTCGATAACCTCTTTGTCTTTATCTTGATCCTGGCGCGATTAAAAGTGGCCAAAGAACGAGAAGAACTAGTGCTGCTGATCGGCATCGTTATCTCACTCATTCTCCGGGCCGTCTTTATCGCAGGAGGCTCGCTGCTTATCAATCGATTCTCCTGGATCTTCTTCCTCTTTGGTGGTTTCTTGATTTACACCGCAATCCAACTCTTTCGCGAGAGTTCGGAGGAGGAGTGGCGCGAGGGCAGATTCATTACTTTTGTGCGCAATAAAGGCGCTTCAACCTTCGTGGTGGCACTTACCGCAATTGCCATTACTAACGTTCTCTTTGCCTTCGATTCCATTCCCGCAATTTTTGGGCTGACGAAAAATCCATACATCATCGTCACGGCAAACCTCTTCGCCCTTATGGGTCTGCGCCAGCTCTACTTCCTCATCGGGGGCTTGATGGAGAAGTTGATTTATCTCACCGAAGGTTTATCAGTCATTCTGGCCTTCATTGGCGCCAAATTAGTCTTTGAAGCTTGCGCGGATCAGGGCTGGGAGAAGGTTGCCGGCATCACGGTTCCGCATATCTCACTGACTTTAAGTTTGGCCTTTATTGTCGTCGTGCTTCTTTTGACGACCTCCTTCAGTTTGCTTAAAGCGCGACAAATTACGGTGGATAAGGAGTAATCGATGGTTTATGTTGATGGCTTGCCGCTCTCCGAGTTACGCAAGCGCTCCAGTACTAAGTGGCGAGATTTCGCACCTGACGTACTTCCTTTGCCCGTTGCGGAGATGGATTTTGAGATTGCAGAACCGATTCGGGCGCTACTTCTCGACTTGGTGCAACAATCCGATACCGGCTATTTAGGCTCAATCCCGGAACTTGGGGAGGCGCTTGCTACCTTCACGGCGAAGCGCTGGAGTTGGAAGATCGAAAGTGAAGATATCTTTCTTGCTACCGATGTTGGGGTCGGAATGGTCGAGATGGCCAGAACGATTGTCCAGCCGGGCGACTCAATTCTGATAAATTCACCGGTCTATCACAATTTTAATAATTGGATTGCGGAGTTGAAGTGCATTTCAGTGGACGCGCCGCTAAAGCGCACCGGCGAAGATAACCTTAACTACGTTCTAGATTTAGCAGCAATCGAGCGAGCCTATGCAGAAGGAATCAAGATTCACTTCCTCTGCAATCCCAGCAACCCAACCGGAACCGTCTTTACCAAGTCAGAACTTGCAGAACTCGCTGAACTCGCCAAGAAGTACAACGTCGCTATCTTCAGCGATGAGATTCATGCCCCGCTTACCTTCGCCGAACCAGTATTCACGCCATTCTTAAATGTCAGTGAAACCGCGCGCGAAGTCGGAATTTGCGTTACCTCTGCCAGTAAGTCCTGGAACTTAGCCGGTCTTAAGTGCGCACAGATAATCGTTGCTTCCGAGAATCAGCTTGCGCGAGCAAAATCCATGCCGATGGCAGTTCATTGGCGAGCATCCTTATTTGGAGCACTTGCTGCTGCCGAAGCCTTTAAAAGCGTTGATTGGCTAGATGGGGCACTGGCAGCTATCGATCGAAATCGAAAGTATCTCAAAGAGTTACTCACTAACAATTTGCCGAGTGTTGGCTATCGCATTCCAGATTGCTCATATCTTGCTTGGCTTGATGTCTCGGCTTTGAACTTGGGCGAGGATCCAGCGGCAATCTTTCTGGAGAAAGGCAAGGTGGCATTTAATGCTGGTGCGACCTTTGCCCCGGGAAGTGAAGGCTTCGTTCGATTGAATTTTGCAACCAGTACTCAAGTTCTCGATGAAGCGGTACAACGAATGGTTGCAACGACTCGATGAGCAGACGCCAAACCAAGGCAATAGTCATCGGCGCTGGACATAACGGCCTCATATCCTCGCTCTATCTAGCTAAGGCAGGAGTTAAAGTCGTTCTGCTCGAGGGAACCGAGCAGGCAGGCGGCGCCAGCGTCAGCCAAAAGGTCTTTGCTGAATATGAAGCTCACCTCTCTCGCTATTCGTACTTAGTTTCGCTGATGCCGGATCAAATTCGCGAGGAGTTAGAACTCTCCTTTGAAACCCTCGGGCGAAGAATTTCTTCCTTTACCCCAACAAAAATTGCTGGGGAAGATGTGGGACTACTTGTTGAACGTGTGCCGACTGCGATAACTAAGGAGAGTTTCGCGCAATTTGGCGCTACCTCTTTTACCGAGTGGGAAGATTTCTACGCGCGCGTTCAAAAATTAGCCGATGTTATTGCACCTACTATGTTGGGCAAACTTCCGAGTCGAAGTGAACTCAAGGCTGCGGTAGGAGACGAAATTTGGAATGAGATTATGGAACGCCCACTTGGCCAAGTGCTCGAGCAGAAATTCTCCGATGATTTAGTGCGTGGAGTTGTGTTGACCGATGGCCTTATTGGCACTCATGCCGATGCGCACCACATGGCGGCAAATATCTGTTTTCTCTATCACTTGATTGGAAATGGCACCGGAGAGTGGCGCGTTCCCAAAGGCGGAATGGGGAGCTTGGTAAAAGAGCTATTGGCCAAGGCAAATGCGCATGGAGTTGAAATTCTTACCTCTCACCGAGTCTCGCTAATAAAGCGCGCGGGTGAAACGTGGCAGGTGGAGTGTACAAATGGTGCGAGTTTTAACGCCCCATATGTACTAGCCGCGTGTGCTCCACAAACTCTGGCGAAGGTATCTGAGTACTCCGCTCCCAAGAGTTTAGATGGCAGTCAAGTAAAAATTAATATGCTCTTGCAGAAATTGCCCCGCTTGAAATCTGGTATTGATGCCAAAGATGCCTTTGCTGGAACCTTTCATATCGATGAGCGATACTCAGATTTGCAAATGGCCTATCAGCAAAGCGCAGCCGGAAAGGTTCCCGATAAAATTCCGGCGGAGATGTATTGCCATACCCTGACCGATAACTCAATTCTTTCCGACGATCTCAATTCACGGGGCTTTCATACGCTCACGCTCTTCGGCCTCCACACGCCAGCAGTGCTTTTTGAAAATAACGCAGCTGCGGTTAAAGCAGAAATCGCTCATAAACTCTTTACTCAACTTAACGAATACCTACTTGATCCCATCGAAGAGTGTTTCGCTCGCAACTCTGATGGTTCGCCATGTTTTGAGATAAAGAGCCCACTCGAACTTGAAGCCGAGATTGGCCTACCTCGCGGAAATATTTTCCATAAAGATCTCTCGATGCCTTTTAGCGAAGATGGCCAGGCTCGGAGTTGGGGCGTTGAGACCGGATTTTCCGGGCTCTACCTGGCAGGCGCCGGAGCAATTCGCGGTGGCGGCGTAAGTGGAATCCCCGGCCGAAGCGCAGCGATGGCAGTTCTTGAGGAGATAGGCTCTGGCTCATGAGTAAGAAGTTGCGCCCCGAAACGATTGTCGTCAGCGCTGGCCGCCCGGAAGTTTCACCAGATGGAGATATCAACCCTGCCATCTCCATGAACTCTACTTTCCATGCCGGTGGTCCAATTGGATATGGCCGATCCGGTAACTCAACCTGGAGCGCACTAGAAGAGGCAATCTCCGCTCTTGAAGGTGGCCAGACCGTCTCTTTCTCTTCTGGAATTGCAGCTACTAATGCGGTCTTCTCGCTCTTGCCTCGCGGCTCTGTGATCACAGCTTCAAAACATAGTTATACCGGCACCATGAGCTTGCTCGCTGGCCTAGCAGAATCTGGTCGTGCCGAAGTTCGTTATGTAGATATCTCTGACACCAAAGAAGTTATCGCGGCACTTCCTGGAACAAATTTGCTCTGGATTGAATCTCCAACAAATCCCGGAATGGAAGTTGCAGATATTCCCACTCTGATTAAGGCGGCAAAAGCGGCTGGCGCCGGTGTGGGCGTCGACAATACCTTTGCCACTCCGCTGCTTCAAAAGCCACTCGAGCTTGGCGCAGATATCTCACTTCACTCTGTGACAAAGTATTTAGCCGGCCATAGCGATCTCATCATGGGCTCGATCTCATCAAATGACCCAGCCTTGATTACTCGACTCATTGAGAGTCGTCGACTTTCTGGCGCAATTCCAGGTCCATTTGAGGCATGGTTGGCGCTGCGTGGAATTCGCACTCTCGCAGTTCGCTTCGAGCGCGCCCAAGCCAACGCCATGGAGCTGGCCAAGCGCCTCTCCGATCACCCCGCCATCGAGCGCGTTCGCTATCCAGGACTTCCAACTGATCCACATCATGAAATGGCCAAGAGTTTTATGAAGGGCTTTGGCGCAATTGTCTGCGTTGAGGTAAAGGGCGGCCCCGACGCCGCCGATAAAGCCTGTGCCTCTTCCGAGCTGGTCACCTATGCCACTTCGCTCGGTGGAGTTGAAACTTTATGGGAGCGCCGCCATCGCTGGAGCAGCGAAGCCCCAACTATTCCCTACAACTTGGTGCGAATCTCCGTCGGCATTGAAAGCGTTGAGGATATCTGGGCTGATATCGATCAAGCCCTTCGCAAGTCTCAGGCATAAAACTCCTGCAACGGGTAGATTAGGCACATGTTTAAGACCCTTCGCAGATTGCTTGCAATATTCGCCTTTATCGCCATGGTCTTTGGCGCGCTGCAATCATTCTTCCAATGGCTTGCGCGCAGCGAAGATGACAACCACGAAGTCTTCGTCGACGACGAGGTCTAAGCGATGAGCGCCCAGGAATATATTCCCGGCACCTGTAATATTGGTAAAAGTGAAATTAAGCGCCGCCAAAGCGTGGCACTTATAGGCGCAATCGCAACAATTGCGTGGGCTATCTTTCTTATTCTAAAAGTTGACTCACGCGCACTTCGATTCTCAACTTTCATCCCAGGAATGATTTTTGCCGTTGGCTGGATTCAATCGCGCAGAAAATTCTGCCTAGCCTTTGGATTTATGGGAGCCTTCAATTTCGGTAAAGCCGGAACCCTCTCTAAAGTTCAGAGTGAAGAAGATAAAGCCGCTGACCGTAGTACTGCGCTCTCGATTTTGTCACAAGCCTTGATTTTGGCAATTGCCATTACTGGCATTGTCTATTTCTGGCCGGCTTAACTTACATATCTTCGTAGTTTGAGGGGAGAGTTCCGACATTTAGGAACTTCAAATACTCCTCAACGATGGCATCTGGCTTCCCATTTGAGAGCATATTGCCCTTGTGCAGCCAGAGCGCGGTATCGCATAAATCGGTAATAGTTGCTAAGGCGTGGGAGACGATAATAATTGTGCGAGCCTCTGCACAAAGTTCCCGCATCTTATTAAAGGATTTCTCCTTGAAACTAGCATCGCCGGCCGAGAGCGCCTCATCTAGAAGGAGGATATCCGGCTTCATGCTGACGGCAACGCTAAAGGCCACTCGACCATACATGCCACTGGAGTAGGTACGAACTGGCATGTCGATAAAACCGTCCGGCAGATCGGCAAATGCGGCAATCTCATCGGTCTTATCTTCAATCTCATCGCGGGTCATTCCAGATGCCAAGCCGCCAAGAATGATGTTGTCTCGGCCGGATAGCGCAGGATTAAAACCGACGCCAAGCGCCAATAGCGTTGAAACTTTTCCATTAACGATGATTCGACCCTCGGTTGGAGGGAGGATTCCGGCAATGGAACGCATCAGCGTCGATTTACCTGCGCCATTTGCGCCCACGATTCCAAGCACTGAACCATGTTTCACATCAAGGCTGAGATGTTTAACCGCCTCAACGGTACGGGTCCGTACTGATTCACCAAGGCTGGCGCGCATCACCATATTTTTTAGCGTGCGTTTATGGTCGACATTAATCTTGTATCGAATCGAAAGGTCTTCGATTCGGATTGCCAACTCTTCTGGCATTACGACTGGGGATTTAGATTCTGACTGCAAAATCGCGCTCCCTTGAAATAAAGAAATAGCCGCCAGCTAAAATCGAAATGAGTGCCCATAAAATCATTCCGATTAACTCCGCCGAGGTTGGTCCGTGGCCTTTTATCCAGACATTTGATGTGGTGGCTAAAACCGGTCCAAGTGGATTGATGTAGAGAACCCAACGATGCCAGCCATGCAACATCTCAGGCAGCCAAAGTACGGGAGAGGCGTAGAGCCAGATTCGAGTCGCATAAGCCAAGAGCTTGTTGGTGTCGCGGAAATAAACATTCATGGTGGCAAAGATCAGTGAGAGTCCAAAACCAGTAATGCCGACGCAGGCAATTATTAAAGGTATCCAGAGATAGTTCCAGGTAAAGCCAGGAATTTGCGTCTTGGGATAGAAAAATTTACCAATCACAATCACTGCAATATAAACCGGAATGGTTGGGAGGAATTGGAAGAAAGCCGAAATGGTGCTGGAGAAAGGAAGCAGGGTGCGCGGAAAGGCTTGATTGAGAATCAAGCGTCCGCCGGCGGTGATTGATCCGGCGCCAGCAGAGATGCAGGTCTGGGCGAAGTAAAAGGTAAAGAGGCCGATCAAGATATGAGCAAGAGTCGTTAGCCCTTGCGTCTTGGCGGCGCCACCACGAATAACTGTGACGAGCAAGAAGTAGATCATGGCAAGCAGTAGTGGATTGAGTACTAACCAGACTTTGCCGAATTTGGAATCTAGATATTCGGCCTTATCAGCAAATCGAGAGAGCTCGATGGCAAAGGCGCGGCGACTCCAAAACTCTTTTAAGTAAGGAATTAGTGGCGGAAGGCTTGCTCTATGTGGTTCAAAGACCTGAATCTTGGGAGCGAACGTTGGATTCTCGGGCACGGGGTAAGTCTGCCATCAACAAGGGGGAGATATGCACAGTTTGGCCAATGTGGCGAAGGTGGAGCTGGCTCAAGGCATAAGTATTTACTCGTTCAACCAACTTCTAGCAACTTCTAGCAATTTGGTCGAGCAATTTCAGTTAAAAATCAGATAAATACTAGAGAAAGAGAAAATTATGAAGAAGACACTGATCGCAATTGGTCTCACCGCTGCACTCATCCTTCCGGCATCGGCAATTACATCTGCGCATGCCGCCACCAAGAAGAGTGCGGCAGCAGCTGATACGACTGTCAAAAAAGCGCCGGTAAAGAAGGCGACGGTCAAGAAAGCCTCGGCCAAGAAGGTTGCTGGAGCAAAGCGCATCCGCAAGATGAAGGTCAAGACTCTCTAAAACTTTCACTGGGTTTGGGGCTTGTGATGAATTTGAGAGCAGGCCCTGGATCTCAGCTTTTTTGTGAGAAGTTGCTTGTATACCCGCCGGCTAAGGAGTACCGTGAAAGTTATGGAGATCATCATTCACGCCCGAAATGCACAGCTCGCAGAAGATTTCAAAGGAATAACTACAGAGAAGTTAAAGTCACTTGAAAGATTCAGCGTCACCATCGAGGGCCTGAAAGTAGAGATTCAGCATGAGGCTAATCCGCGCTTTGGAAAGAGCTCTCATGAGGTAACTCTCACAACCCATGGCTCTGGTCCCTTTCTGCGTGCGGAAGGTAAGGGCTTCAATGATCTAGCCGCTTTTGACGAGGCGGTAAAAGCGTTACAACTTCAGATTAGAAAACTCCATGAAAAAACCAAAGATGTAAAACATCAATCAATTAAAACTCTTGATCCAATTGAGTAAGAGCGTCTAATACATCTGAGGCAACCACCGCACCATAACTCTTGGCGGCACGTTTACCGGCTGCGCCATGGAGCTTGAGGGCATAACCCAGCACCTCCATGATCTGTTCATCCCCCGTTGGCTGCCAGGAGGCGAGCAGCGATGCGGTGAGACCCGCCAAGATATCTCCGGTCCCCGCAGTAGAAAGCTCGGGGCCACCTTCATTATCGGTAATTAAATCTCCAGCTGGCGATGCAATCAGCGTTCCGGCGCCTTTAAGAATGACAAAGGCGCGAAAATCTCGCGCCATCGCCTTTGCGCATTCAACTCGATCTTCGCTCTCGTATCCCAATTCCCGAGCTTCGCCTTCGTGTGGGGTAATAACCACGACGCTATCTCCGGTAATTGTTTTAGCAAGGGGTATCGCAATGCTGTCGAGAACTAAAAAAGGAGCAAACGGAATAACTTTGAGGGCTGGGGAACCGGCGCCTATAACCCAAGCATCTGCGGTCAACTCCGAACCCTTATCAACTGGTACAACCTCAGGAAAACGAGCGAGAACCAAATCTGTGGCTCGTGGGTTCTGATCAAAATACTTAATATATCCAGCCCCACCGCGAAGCGCGCCACCAACACAGAGCACTGCAGCTCCGGGGAACTCATTGGAGCCTGCTATGACACCGACAATTCCTCGAGAGTACTTATGCGAGGTAGGAGCTATCGGTGCTAAATATTTCGAGCGCTTATTGTCCATGTTATAAGCATAAGATGAATCCATGGGAAAAGTCCTCGATGGCCTCGCTCAAGGCTGGTGGATGTTCTTCGATACTTTCTGGGCTTTGGTCTTTGGCTTCGCACTCTCCGGAGTAATTCAAGCCTTTGTGACGCGAAACCAGATGAAAACTTTGCTCGGCACGCATAAGCCGGCCGCAGTTGCTCGAGCCTCCTTCTTTGGCGCAGTGAGCTCTTCCTGTTCATATGCAGCAAGCGCGTTGGCAAAGAGTATTTTTACCAAAGGCGCAGATTTCACCGCATCGATGATCTTTATGTTTGCCAGCACAAATCTAGTTGTCGAATTAGGAATCGTTCTCTGGATACTTATTGGCTGGCAATTTGCACTTGCCGAGTTCGTCGGCGGAGCGATCATGATTCTTTTGCTCTGGTTAATTCTGCCACGCGTGATTCCAGCACCGCTGGCGAGCAAGGCCAGGGGAGTTCGTTATCTCGATATGGCAACAGATGTAGTAAATACCCCGTGGCGAGCGAAGCTGAGAAAGCGCACTAGCTGGAAGAGCGCGGCCGGTTACACCATTGGTGATTTCACCATGATGCGCTTCGAGCTCATCATTGGTTTTGTAGTGGCCGGGCTGGTCTCTGCCCTCATTCCCACCTCATGGTGGCGCGCACTATTTCTTACCGGTCACGGTTTCTGGTCCTCGCTGGAGAATGCGATTATCGGACCATTTATCGCCTTTATTAGTTTTGTCTGCTCGGTTGGTAATGTCCCACTTGCTGCGGCTTTATGGCACGGTGGAATCTCCTTTGGCGGAACAATCTCATTTATCTTCGCGGATTTGCTCTCATTGCCGCTGGTTCTGATCTACTTCAAGTATTACGGACGCGCGATTGCACTTCGGTTAGTCGTCGTATTTTGGATGGTGATGAGCGCCGCCGGACTTATTACTGAAGGAATTTACCGACTCCTCAAACTCTCACCAGCAAGAGAGGTAATGGCTATGGGCACGAGCCATGTCGGCCTCAATCGCACCACAATTCTTGATGCCGCAGCACTCTTAATTTGTGTGCTCTTGGGCTGGCTCTATTTTTCGAAAGGTGAAGCAAGTGACGAGTTTGCCAAGGATTTAGTCTGCGGAATGCAGGTTCGCACAGCCGATGCTCCCGCAACCTATATCTATAAATCAACGACTTACTATTTTTGTATGCCTGGATGTAAGGAAGAATTCGAAAAAGATCCAGCAAAATTTATTGAAGCCTAAGGGCAGCTCAAGCCAAACTCATGCTGGATTTCGATTGGGACAGAAGTACATCCAACAAGCGCGGTTCCGAAATCCTTGATAACCCATTTCTTATTTTCCAAGTGAGCCCACCCATAAGCGATATCGGTGATCGGAAGATAAGGAACACTGGTAAAAATTATCCAAGTAGGATCTTTCTGAGATTGGCGAATATGGACAATAGCCGCAAAGTAGGTATCGCCCTTTAACTGTGCGCTCTCAATCTGGGTTGCAACAGACTGTTTAACAATTGATCCACCAGAATAATTATTTGTATCCAAGGAATAGTGATTTGGATATTGCCCAATCAGCGACCAAGGAAGCACAACTTGGGGAAGTTCACCTGGGCCGTAGCTCGGCCAATTCAAGGTCCATCCCGCTTCAGTCGCTTTGCCGGTCGGCAACTTTCGATTTATCTCCGCCTTTACAGATTGACTCTTCCAATTGACTAAATCTGGGTGGTGCGCCTGCATATCCTCAAGCAACAGGTTTATGGTGTCGCGAATCCGGGAATCATCCGGACGGGCATCTGGCGTATTTACGGCGCAAGAAGTAAGCGCCAGGATAGAAAGCAACGCTCCTGTGATTCGCAGTGGCCGCCTCATGCCCGCAAGTCTATCGGCAGAACTCTTGATTGAGCCGGTCTTTGGGAGGAGTATGGAGGCAACGGGTTAGTCTGAGAAAGGATTATCAATGAAGATAGTTCCACTAATTAGCGGCAAGAAAGTTGCGGTTATTTCGCCGAGCGCATCGGTACATGATTTGGTCAGCTCTCTTAATACCCATCACGTGGGAGCGCTCGTTGTCTCTGCCGATGGAAAGAAGATCGATGGGATTGTTTCAGAGCGCGATGTCGTTCGTGCCATGCCCGGAAAGTTAGATCAACTTGTGGATATGCATGTTCGTGATCTCATGACGGTAGATGTCATCATCTGCAAGCCAGATGCAACAGTCGCCGAACTCATGACCTTGATGACCGAACGTCGCATACGTCACATTCCGGTTGTCGACGAGAAGGGCGAACTCCTCTCTATTGTTTCAATCGGTGATGTGGTGAAGGCCCATATCACCGAACTCGATGATGAACGGCGCGCACTCCGAGAATACGTTACGCACTAGGTTCTATACTTTCTACTAAGTCCAACTTAGGGAGCGCCAACGTGCCAGCTGTAACAGTTTCAGATATCACTATTCTTCCAAGAGTAATTCCTATGCCTGGCGCAAAAGCTCGACGCATTAAAAGTGTCACTACCGCACCCTCTGGTTTTGAAGGCGAAGGCTTTCCAGTACGCCGGGCATTTGCCGGTGTGGACCTGGCTGACCTTGATCCATTTATTCACCTCGATCAAATGGGCGAAGTTGAATACGCGCCGGGTGAGCCAAAAGGAACTCCATGGCATCCCCATCGTGGCTTTGAAACTGTTACCTACATAATTGATGGCATCTTTGATCACCGTGATAACCATGGTGGTGGCGGAACAATCTCTAACGGTGATACCCAGTGGATGACGGCTGGTGCCGGTATTTTGCATATCGAAACCCCACCCGAGCATTTGGTCATGAGCGGTGGACTCTTTCACGGCTTTCAATTATGGGTAAATCTTCCAGCAGCAAAGAAATGGTCAAAACCGGCCTATCAAGATTTGCGCGCAAAGGATGTTGCGCTTCTCGCCTCACATGATGGTGGCGCACTGCTTCGAGTCATTGCTGGTGAAGTTGCTGGTCACCAAGGTCCCGGCTCTACCCAGACGCCAATCGATATGGTGCATGCAACTTTGCAACCCGGCGCTGAACTTCGTCTACCCTGGAAGAAGGATTACAACGCGCTGGTCTACACACTTGCCGGACATGGAAGTGTGGGAGATGCTCGTCAACCAGTTTCAATGGGGCAGCTAACGGTGATGAGCGATGGCGATGAACTCGTCATCCGCGCTGATCAGATTCAGGAATCTCGATCACCAGAGATGGAAATCCTAATTCTCGGTGGCGCTCCGATTAAAGAGAGCGTTGCCTGGATGGGTCCATTCGTAATGAATACCAAGGCTGAAGTCCTTCAAGCCTTTGAAGATTTTCAAAAGGGACTCCTCGGAACAATTCCCGCAGATCACGAAGATGTGCGAGGCGTCCATGGAGCCCCTAGTGAGGTTATTGAAGATTAAAGAGCTTTAAGCGAGTTCACTACTTTGGTCAATGATTCTTTTGCATCACCAAAGAGAAGTGTGGTCTTTGCATCATAGAGAAGTTCATTCTCGATTCCAGCAAAACCAGGACGCATCGAACGCTTAAGGAAGATGACATTGCCGGCCTGTGAAACATCCAGAATTGGCATTCCATAAATCGGACACCCTGGCGTTGTCTTTGCCGCTGGATTCACGACGTCATTGGCACCCACAACGAGTACTACATCAGTTTGTGGGAAGGTTGGGTTGACCTCTTCCATCTCCACGAGTTGCTCGTAAGGAACGTTAGCTTCTGCAAGTAGGACGTTCATATGGCCTGGCATTCGTCCGGCAACTGGGTGAATTCCGTAAGCCACATCGATGCCCTTGGCGGTGAGCAAATCAGCAAGTTCGCGAACTGTGTGCTGGGCTTGGGCAACTGCAAGTCCGAAACCAGGAACGATAACTACTCGCTGGGCGTAGTTGAGCAAGATGGCAACGTCATCAGGAGAGCCTGATTTCACTGGACGAGCTTCACCGGCTGCAGCAACATCTTGCGGCTTTGCCGTAAATGCACCAAAGAGAGTTCCAAATAGAGAACGTCCCATGGCTGCTGCCATTAAGCGCGTCAAGATGGTTCCAGATGCACCAACAAGCGTTCCGGCAACAATCAAGAGCGTGGAGTTAAGAACATATCCACCGGCTGCAACTGTTAAACCAGTGAAGGCGTTGAGGAGTGAGATAACGATAGGGACATCTGCTCCACCAACTGGGAGTACAAAGAGCACACCAAACAAGAGTGAAAGCAATCCAAGGATCAGCAGTGGTGTATTTCCACCTGAGTGGACGACCCATACGGCTGTTCCGAGCGTGCCGATCAAAGTCGCTGCAATAACAAATCGTCCACCAGGAAATACAACTGGGCGAGTAGTCATAATCTCTTGCAACTTGAGGAAGGTAATAACCGAACCCGAGAAGGAGATGGAGCCAACAACAACGGTAAATACAGTTGCGATTGTGGCGGCAGTGTTCTTCTCATGTGGGGAGAGGTACTCAACAATCGAGACGAGCGCGGCAGCGCCGCCACCAACTCCATTGAAGAGCGCCACAAGTTGTGGCATCTGCGTCATTTGAACTTTGCGGGCAGCCGGAACTCCGACGATGACACCAAATGCAACGGCAATGATGATGGCAAGCGTGTTGTGATGTTGGGCGCCGGGGGCGAAGAAGACCGAGAGCGTGGCTACGGTTGCGCCAAATGCACCGATGAGATTTCCACGTCGGGCAGATTTAGGAGCCGAGAGACCTTTGAGGGCCATGATGAAACAGACCGCAACAACGAGGCCGATCAGTGCATAAAGGTTTGAGTTCACTTCTTGCCACCCTTTCCTTTAAACATCTCGAGCATTCGATCAGTCACCACAAATCCACCCACCATGTTGACGGTGGCAAGAACAATTGCTGCGATGGAAAGTGATGTGGTCAATGTGGTTGTGCTCTTGTCGGCAACCATAATTGCGCCAAAGAGAATGATTCCGTGAATTGCATTAGCACCAGACATCAAAGGTGTGTGCAACGTAGTGGAGACCTTCGATACCACTTCAAAGCCAATAAAGACTGAGAGTACGAAGATGGTGAGAATTACTATTGAACTCACTTCTTGGCTCCTTCTGGTGTGCGTCGTGATCCATTGTGGGTCACAGTTGCGGCATCGATAATTTCATCGGAGAAGTCAGGAACTACTTCGCCAGTTGGCTTTCCATCCACGGTCTTGGTCATAAGCAAAAGTAGATTGACTACATTTCGCGAGAAGAGCATGGAGGCGTGATAAGGAAGTTGACTTGGGACATCCTTGCCACCCCACATCACAACGCCATTGGAAGTTTTGATTACTTCACCTGGCTTTGTACCTTCCACATTTCCGCCGGTTTCCGAGGCGAGGTCAACGACGACTGAACCTTCCTTCATGGTCGCAACCATGTCAGCTGTAACCAATCGTGGTGCCGGACGACCTGGTACCGCAGCAGTTGTGATGAGTACATCAGCGGCAGATATATAAGGTGTAAGAAGTTCACGTTGCTTTGCCGCGCGCTCTTCGGTCATCTCGCGCGCATATCCGCCGCTTCCCTCTAAAGCTTCTAGTTCTAGCGTGATGAACTTTGCTCCCATTGATTTCACTTCATCGGCAGATGATGGGCGAACATCGTAGGCGCTTACCACTGCGCCAAGACGCTTTGCTGTGGCAATCGCTTGCAATCCAGCAACGCCCGCGCCAAGCACAACAACATTTGCAGGGGTGACAGTTCCGGCAGCAGTCATTAGCAATGGGAAGAAGCGTGGGGAGAGTTCGGCGCCCACCAAAGTTGCTTTATATCCCGCGCAGAGCGCTTGGGAGGTCAAAGCATCCATCGATTGCGCGCGCGAGATGCGCGGAACAAGTTCAAGCGAGAGCGCGGTAACGCCGGCTGCGGCAGCGGCTTCGATGGAATCGACGGCGGTAGTTGGAGAGAGAAAAGAGATGGTGATGGCGCCCTTTTTCAGCGACTTCATCTGATCTGGAGTCAGGCTGGTGACCGATGCGACGATATCGGCATCGCTGATGACATTTCCGCTCTTCACAGTGGCACCCGCGGCGGTGAACTGAGCATCATCAAATCCAGCAGGAGTTCCTGCGCCTGATTCAATGAGAACTTCTAAACCAGCCTTGGTTAATTTGGAGATGATGTCAGGAACGAGCGCTACGCGCTTTTCGCCCTCTCGAATTTCTTTAGCAACGGCTATACGCATAGCGAAAACCTTAGCCCCCATAGGGGATTAAGTCTCCATTTTTTACCTGTGAGCCAGGGAACTTTTACTTAAATTGAAGGCAAATTAAAGATTACCGGTGAGTTCGCCCCGAACCAAGTGATACAAAATCGCTTGAATCGTGGTCCGACGATGAAAAGCCTCTCGCCATATGACCGAGGCCGGGCCATCGATTACATCTGCGCTGACCTCTTCGCCGCGGTGGGCTGGCAAGCAATGCATAAAGATGGAATCTGACGTTGTTAACTTCATCAACTCTGGAGTTACCGCAAATGGCGAGAGCGCCTTTAACTTCTCGGCCCGCTCTGCCTCCGGATCGCCCATCGACATCCAGACATCGGTATAGAGAACACTCGCTCCCTCCGCACCAGCCCGCGCATCATGCACAACTTCGATTTTCGCGCCTGATTTTTCCGCAATCTTTTTCGCCGTTGTAATGGCTTCGGCGTCCGGCGCCCACTTGCCATCAGGGGTTGCGGCAACTACATGTGCGCCAAGAATTGCACCCATAATCAACCAGGCATGTGCCATGTTGTTGCCATCGCCAATATAGGTAAATTTACGACCAGATACATCCTTGCCGAACTTTTCCCGAATGGTGATCCAGTCGGCGAGAAGTTGGGTGGGATGGTCAGCATCAGTGAGCGCATTAATTACTGGAATGCTGGCGTATTTTCCCAGCTCATCGACATCACTTTGCGCAAATGTGCGAACGATGAGGGCGGAGAGAAAGCCGCTCATAATCTTTGCGGTATCCGCGATGGTTTCACCGCGACCAAGTTGTAGATCATCTCCGCGCAGAAAGACCGGAGTTCCGCCGAGGTGTGCGATGGCGGTTTCAGAAGCCAATCGAGTTCGAGTCGATGGTTTGGTCATATAAATACCAACGGTTTGATTAGCTAATGTTGAGCGGGCCAAGAAGGGATCCTCAGCAAATTTCGCAGCGGTATCGAGTAAGAGTTCGACATCAGCGCGGCTTAAATGTTCGGTGCGAAGGAGGTCTTTCATTAGCCAATCGTACGGGTTTCCTGAGTAGAATTTCTACGTGGGCTTCCTAGATACCATTACTCGATCCAATAGCAAGGTCGAAGAAGATATCCGCCATGCTCATGAAGATGGCGATCACGAGCGCTTCGCACATTATGTGAAGAAAGAGAAGATTCTCGAATCTGCAGTCACCGGCAAGCCAGTAAAAGCGCTCTGCGGTAAGAAGTGGGTCCCTTCTCGTGACCCGGAAAAATTTCCTATCTGTCCCACCTGTAAATCAATTTATGAGGGCTTAAAAAAGGAATAATGCAGGGGTGAAATCCCCACGAAAGTTCGCGCTACGCGCACTCCTCGTGGTGGCCGCGCTCGCAGCAGGATTATTGCCCGCAAGTGGCGCCAGCGCTGTGGATGATGGCTCGCTCCGCAAAGTTCTCAGCGGCTGGGTTCCGTACTACGGAATCAAGACTTCGCTTCCTTCCGCAATTGCTAACGCCGCCCTCCTATCTGATGTCTCGCCATTCTGGTATTCGGTCAAAGACGAAAAGACCCTGATTGATAATTACTCGTTGGCAAATCCTTCATTCCCGATGGAAGATACTTTTACTCGAGTAACCGATTCTCGAACCATCGTTATTGCCGATCCACTGGGTCAGATGCGCCGTGCTGGATTGACCATTATTCCAACTATTAACGATGTGAGTCCCACAGGTGCGCTCGCTGCAATTATGGGAAATCCAATTAGGCGCGCGGCGCTGGTCCAAACAATTACCAATCTAGTTCTCAATAAGAAGTTCGATGGAATCGATCTCGACTTCGAAAAATTCGCTTTCAGCGATGGTTCGGCTTCGTGGCCAACAACGACCGTAGCCTGGGTTGCATTTATTAAAGACCTTTCTGCATCGTTACATGCCAAAGGCAAGCTGCTCGCTATCGATACGCCGCTTCTCTTTAATCCCACTTCCGGAATGAAGGGATATTGGGTGTACGCGTGGAGCGATGTGGGTCCATTTATCGATCGCCTTCGCATCATGGGTTATGACTACAGCGTGGATTCACCCGGCCCAATCGGACCTATTTCATGGGTTGATAATGCAGTTAGTTATGCGGTTTCCGTTATGGACCCGGCAAAAGTTTTTCTCGGATTTCCTGGATATGGTCGCGATTGGGTGACGAATTTGGTGGGAATCTGTCCCGTTGATGTCGAGGCAGGTATCTATCAAAAATTGAAAGTCACCGGAGTTACGGTGACTAAAGGAACGGTAATTTACCAAGCTGCAAACTCATTGAGCAGCGGGCAACTGCTCTCCATCTCTGGCCTTACTAATCCAGCTCTTAATCTGGTCGATGTGCCTATCTATTCCAGAACAAAGGATAGTTTCACAATTAAAATTTCGGTAAGCGCGGCATCCATGAAGAACGTTTCCGGTACTGCCTATGCCTATCTGCATTCAGTCTTTAGTACAAATAAAGCGACGCAACAATATCTACCTTATGGGGGAACCCCAACCTACAGCTCTGCATTTGGCGAAACCGAGTTCACCTATTCTCGAACATTCAATGGTTTTACTTCTAACAAAGTTCCAACCGCCTGCACGGTGACTCGACAAGGTTGGTATCAAGATGCGCAAAGCGTGGCAGCTCGCGCCGCCCTTATTACAAAGTACAAAATTGGCGGTCTTGCTGAGTGGGTATTAGGCCAAGAAAATATCGATGTCATCAACTCCATCACAAATGTCGGCCGAACGTTGGCAGTTAACGCAGATATTTCGACCGATACCTCAACCATTACTTACGGAGAATCCTTTTTGCTTAACGCCTCATTAAAGAAAGGCGATGGAACGCCAGTCTCAGGAGTGCCGGTTCATTTAACTCTTACACATGCAGATGGAGCTGCAAAAACAATTTGGAGCGGAATTACCGATCCAACTGGTGCGATATCGCAACGTATTCAACTCGGTACCAGCGGAACGCTCGCTCTTTATTCGGATTCCACCTGGAGTCGGATAACTGGTGGAACGAGTTCCATCAACGTTCAAGTGAAGCCGATTCTTCATTGGAGCGCACCGGCATCAATGAAAGCGGGTGCTACCTATGTAGTATCCGGTCATATTGCTCCGGTGATATCTGGAGTAGGTGTTCACCTTGGAGCGGCGACTGCAACCACGGACACCACAGGCGCATTCTCCTTCGCCATTTCCGAGAAGATAAAAGGTTTCCACAGCTACCAGCTCTCCACCGATGGTTCGCCCCAACTCGCTCCAGCAACTATCGCGACCTTCCAACTCTTAGTACGGTAATCCCAATGGCTACCACATACACCGAAGCGCAGCTAAGCGTTGATCAACTTCTCGATCGACCTTGGGTAACAGTGGTGTGGGATGACCCCGTTAATCTCATGACATATGTGACTTATGTATTTATCAAGCTCTTTGGATTTAGCAAAGAGAAAGCGCACGAACTCATGATGCAAGTGCACAATGAAGGTCGCGCCGTCGTGAGTTCGGGAACTCGAGAAGAGATGGAGCGCGATGTCCAGCGCCTACATGAACATGGACTTTGGGCCACGCTCCAACGAGATGACAAGATTTAACTATGTCTAACTTTGAAAAGTTGGGGGATGGGTATTCGCTCGCACTCACACAAGATGAGGCGCACATACTTATTAATCTGGTAGAACAACTTCTGGAATTGCTCGGCGAAGGAGATTTCTTCCATCACTACGATAGCTCCGATCCACTCGCCCAATTGATGGCGATGCCGGAAGAGATCGCCACGCCAGATGACCCAGTTTTAATGCGATTGCTCCCAAACGCATATTCCGATCCAGAAGCCGCCTCAGATTTTCGCCGTTATACCGAACCGGCACTGCGCGGAAGCAAGCAGCGTGTGCTCCGCAAAGTTCGCGAGGAATTGACGGTCATTGTCGATAGCAAAATTGATGGAGTTGTTGAAGAACTCGATGCAGATATTTGGCTCATTGCCCTCAATGATTTACGCCTTGCACTATCGGTTCGGCTTGAGATCGATAGCGAGAGCTTTGAGAAATTCGAATTGATGCCAGATGACGAGCCTCAGAAGCCGGTTTATGCGGTCTATTACTGGCTGGGATGGCTACAAGAGAACTTACTTTCCGCGCTCACTTCCTAGGCAAAGGTCAGCGCCAAACTTTTCGGTACGCTTACGTAGTGAGCACTTCGCCAATTTCGCCAGATTCCCCCATAGGAATCTTTGATTCCGGCGTCGGTGGATTGACAGTTGCCCGTGCAATCATCGACCAACTTCCGCAGGAATCTATTATTTATATTGGCGATACTGCACATGGGCCATACGGACCACGGCCGCTTGCCGAAGTACGAGAATTCGCGCTCGAGATAATGGATCAACTCGTTGCTGCCGGTGTTAAGGCAATCGTCATTGCCTGTAACACCGCCAGCTCTGCCATGTTGCGCGATGCGCGCGAACGATATTCGATTCCAGTCATTGAAGTGATCCAGCCCGCTGTTCGGCGCGCAGTTTCGGCTACTCGAAGCGGAAAAGTTGGAGTAATTGGGACGCAAGCAACAGTTGATTCGGGTGCGTACAACGATGCCTTTGCCGCCGCCCCGCAACTTGCTATCTCTAGTTATGCCTGCCCGAAGTTTGTGGAATTTGTGGAACGTGGAGAGACATCGGGACCAGCGATCACCGCTATTGCGAAAGAATATTTAGCTCCGCTGATCAAAGCCGATATAGATACTTTGGTGTTGGGCTGCACCCACTATCCGTTGCTCACTGGCGTCATCTCTTATGTAATGGGTAACGATGTCACGCTTATCTCCAGCGCGGAGGAGACCGCCAAAGACCTCTATCGAGTTTTGGCCGAGAAAGATTTGCTTCGCACTCAAGGTGCTCCGAGCTACCGATTTATTTCAACCGGGGAGAGTTCAACCTTCCAAACTTTAGCTCGTAGGTTCTTGGGGCCAGAAGTCACTCACGTTGAAACATCACTTTAACCTTCCAAAAATCGAAAGATCAATCACTGAAAGGTCGCTCATGAGCACTGCACGAATCGATGGCCGGACCGAAGCGCAATTACGCGAGATCAAATTTACCCGCCACTGGCTCAGCAATGCCGAGGGGTCGACGCTGGTCGAGTTCGGTAACACCCGCGTTCTTTGCGTTGCCTCATTTACCCCAGGTGTTCCGCGTTGGATGGCCGGTAGCGGCAAGGGTTGGGTGACATCGGAATATTCCATGCTTCCTCGTGCAACACATACTCGCTCTGATCGCGAGAGCGTAAAAGGTAAGTTGGGTGGACGTACCCAGGAGATTTCACGACTTGTTGGACGCTCACTTCGCGCAGTTGTGGATATGCAAGCGCTCGGTGAGAACACCATTGTTCTCGATTGCGATGTGCTTCAAGCTGATGGTGGAACTCGCACCGCAGCCATCACCGGGGCATATGTGGCGCTAGTTGATGCAATTGCATGGGCAAAGCGCGAGGGGCATATTCCGGCATCGCGTAACCCAATTACCCAAGGCGTCTCGGCAGTAAGCGTCGGCATTATTGGTGGTACACCTATGTTGGACCTTTGTTATCACGAGGATGTTGATGCCGATACCGATATGAACATTGTCTGCACCGCAGATGGTAATTTCGTTGAAGTACAAGGCACTGCCGAAGGTAAGCCATTTGATCGCGCCTTGCTTAATCAACTTCTCGACCTTGGTACCGCTGGTTGCGCTGAACTTTCTCGGCTACAACATCAAGCACTTGCACTGTAATTTATGAGCGCTTCGATAGTTCTTGCTACTCGCAATCAAGGAAAAATTAAAGAGTTTGAACGCCTACTGGCAGAACATATTCAGGGAGTTCGAGTACTTGGTCTGGCCGACTTTCCAGAAATGCCTGATGTGGAGGAGACCGGTAGTACATTTATTGAGAATTCACTTCTCAAAGCACGCGAGGTAAGCGCTTTCGCCGGTCTCCCAGCGCTGGCAGATGACAGCGGATTATCTGTCGACTATTTGGATGGCGCGCCAGGAATTTATTCGGCGCGATATTCCGGGGTGCATGGTGATGATCAGGCCAACATCAAGAAATTACTTGCCGAACTAGACGGAATCCCTGCTGAAAAACGGAGCGCCCACTTCACCTGCAGCGTCGCCTGCGTATTTCCACCCGGAGATCGGCTGCACGGAGAAGAGTTAATTGAAGAGGCCTACCTACAGGGCAGCATCGTCGCCTTCCCGAGAGGAAGCGCCGGATTCGGCTATGACCCCATCTTCCTGCCCGCCGGATTCGAGCTCACCCTTGGCGAGTTTGGCCCAGGTGAGAAAGATGCCATCAGTCACCGCGGAAAAGCTATGCGTGCCATCGCGCCGCAAATCTCCGTGCTCCTTGCCTAACCTGCCACTGGGGTATCCTTTCCATGTAAATGTAGGTGCATTTTTCCAGTTTTAGCTAGTTTCAATAAGGAGCGCTACGTGGCCGTAAAGAAAGCAGCAGTTAAGAAAACTGCTAAGAAAACAGCTGTCAAAAAGACCGCAGCAAAGAAGAGCGCAGCTAAGAAAGCCCCCGCTAAGAAAGCTGTAGCTAAGAAGAACGCCGCTAAGAAGTCAACTGCCAAGAAGGTCGTTGCTAAGAAGTCGACTGCCAAGAAGTCCGCTGTTAAAAAGAGCGTGGCTAAGAAGAGCGTTGCCTCGAACTTTGTAGTTCCACCAGTTCCAACTTCAGCCTCTCGTTCAACAACTGTTGTCTCATCGACACCAGTAAAGGCTCCAGCACAACCAGCAGCCGCTAAGCCAGCTGCGAAGAAGTCCTCATCAAATCGTCTTGTTCTTGCAGTCGTAGTTGCTATCGTATTGATCGCCCTCGTTGTAGTTGCTCGCAACTCCTCGACAACAAAGAGCGCATCAAATGCTCCAGCAACACCTGCCGCAACTCCCTCTGCCACTACAGCAATGACACCTGCTGCAACCCCAGCAGCATCTGCAGCCGCAACTCCATCCGCTTCTGCATCTGCTTCAGCTAGCGCAGCACCTGCTGCCGGCCAAGCAGCCCCAACTGGAATTGTCGCTCACTACACCGCAAAGGGTGCAACCATTTTCTGGGTTGCTGCACCAGGCGTTGCCAACTACAACGTGGAGATCAGCTCAAACAATGGGGCTTGGAAGTTAATTTCAACCGTTCCAGCGTCTCAACTCTCACTTGATATCACCAAGTCTGATACCGCTGGCTGGTCATCATTTAAGGTCTCATCCGTTTATTCGGATGGAACTGTAGTTGCTGGAAAAGTTTTCGGACTTCCTGGCCAATACAACTAATTACTCAGTTACGCCCACTGATTTAAGGGCGTCGACGATGGCAGCGACATAAACATCGCTGCCTTTGTCATTTAAGTGGACGCCATCTGGCGTGAAGAATTCAGGATGATTGGCAGAGATAGCATTCCAATCGACCAAGACCAAATTAGGGTACTTAGCTGACTCCTCAGCAATTATCTGGTTGTTATCATCTTTCCAGACGCGGGGCACAGCGGTATTAACCAGAATGATGTGTGGTTGATTCTTGAGCAAATCCAACAGAGTGACGACCGACTCTCGCGTTAAGTGATTGTTATTTCCTAAGTCCAAAACCACAGTATTGGTACTAACCTGGCTGATATCGGCTTTAACGACATCGGTAAGCTCTTGGATCTGTCTACCAACGCGGGCATTTATGAGTGCAAGTGGATACTGTTGCGATAATTTTATCTTTGAGCCAAGGATAATGGAATCCCCAGTGAGCCAAATTCCCTTTAGCCTCTGATTAGGCTGTGCGGAGGAGGTGGTGATCTCCTCCTTCAAAATTTTTGGTGCTCGAGCATCTCGATATAGCGCAGTTGCAGTTGCGCTTCCAGAAATTGTTAGGATTAAAAGAGAAGTTATAACTAAGAAAATTCGCTGATTTTTACGTATTGCTACTGCACGATATTTCATTCCACGTAACCAGTTTTGGATTATTCCTCGCCGGAATGGAATTTCAATATATCGCATTGAAATATCTGAAAGGGCAAATACTAAAAGCACTCGTGCGAGATTTAACGCAAGCAGCGAACTGCTGGCCAGGTCAACACTGGGACGCGAAATTTGGAAAATGACCCAGTGCCAGAGATAAATTCCGTAGGAGCGCTGACCAATCCAGAGGAGCAGTCGGTTACGAAAGAAGTGTGCAATGCGAGAGGCAGGATGGACGATCGAAGTGAGCGTGGCGCAAGCAAATACCGCTGCAAGTGGGAATGCGATTCGATAGAGCGTTGCGTTTGACTCGGTGACTACAAAAAATAGAAGAATTAATCCGGCGAGGCCAATTAGCCCAATTCCATCGATGAAATCTTGGGCACGTTGCGAGATTTGCGGAGAGAGGTTGCGGGGAATCCAACTCACTGCAAGTGCGGAGCCTAGGAAGAGTCCTAAACTGTGGGTATCGGAACCGAAGTAAACATGGCTAATAGATCCAGCTGATGCCTTATCCGAATTGACAGAGAAGATAAAGAGCGCTGCGCCTGAGATAAAAGAAATTGCTAAGGCAACTGGAGCAATTCTTGATTTACCAAGATATCTCCAAATCAGATAGAGAATGATGGGCCAAATTAAATAGAACTGTGCCTCGACGGCCAAGGACCAGGTATGTTGCAAAAGCGGGGGACGTCCTACCGCTTGAAAGTAATCTTGATGAAGCGCGACCAGTCGCCAGTTATTGGTACCTGTAAATACATAAGGTAAATCAGAGAGAAAGCGATGTATGGCATCTGGTGCCAGTGCTGCGATGAAGAGCGTGCTTCCTAAGGCAAGAAATAGGAGTGCGGGGAAGAGTCTGCGTACTCGTGCCAGATAAAATTGTCGAAGATCTAACGCATTTCTAGTTTCAATAGAATCCAAAATAAGTCGCGTAATTACATATCCGGAGATGGCAAAAAATAAATCAACACCGAGAAAGCCACCGGGAATCCATGTGAGTCCAAGGTGAAAGAGTAGAACAGCGATTACAGCAAGCGCGCGAAGTCCATCTATCGGCGCTATATGTTCTTTAGCGGTGAATTGTGACTTCACTTTCTTTTCTTAGGAGCGCTCTTCTTTACCGGCTTCTTGGTCGGAGCCTTCTTCGCCGCCGGCTTCTTCGCTACAACTCGCTTACGAATTGGTGCTTCTGGAATATCTGCTTCTACTTCGCCCTTTTCAACACGAGCTATATCGGCGCCGCGGGTGAAGGCTTTAGTGCGAGGGCGATTATCTGGAGTGAGATTGCTGTCGATATCGCCTTGAAGTCCAGCTAGGCGTTCGAAGGCGCCTTGTAGGCGAGCGCGAGATTGTGAGATGGCAGATTCTGCTTGTGCCAAAGATTGAGTCTGAATGCGATAGAGGCGCTCAGATTCCGAGATCGCAGTTGTGAGCCAGGTTCGGAAGTTTGAAATTTCAGCTGTTGCATCGGTAATAATGCGTTGGCCCTCTTGCTTAGCACTATTGAGGATGAGCGCAGCTTCCCGCTTCTTAGAATTAAGCAAGGTTTCTACCGCCGCTTCGGCCTCAGAGCGAATTGCTGCGGCTTCGGATTCTGCGGCCTGCAAATATTTACGTCCGCGAGATTCGGCACCTGAGAGAACAGCCTTCGCCTTCTCTTCTGCTGCTTCTAAAGTGGCGCGAGCTTGTGATGTGCTCTCAGAGATGGCGCGCGATGCCTGAGCTACTGCACGGGACTCGCGTTGTTGCGCGGTCTTAATAATGGTCATCGCAGTTTCAGTTGCAAGAATTTCAAACTCTTCTTTAGAGAGGCTAGTGATGTCGCGACGTGAGCGAAGGTCGGCAAGTTGTGCTTCGAGTTGGCGGATACGATCAAGCGCATTGGTTGAAGGAGCTTGTTCTTCTTCGCCCTTAAAGCCCACCCATGAGAGGAAATTCTTCTCAGCCATAACATCTACTCCTTGAGCCATAAAGTGGCGGTCCCGCCACAGGCTGGCAATTCTATAGGCTTGGTGAATGGAGCAGACAACCTCGTATGAGACCGCTATGCAGTGGGCGCGCGAGCTGGGTTTGGCTCCGGCGGTAGCGCACGCTTGGTTTCCCGAGGCAAAATTCACCAGCGCCCAGAAGAGTGAAAATTCACTCTCCCTCACCCGTGATGGTGAAGGCTCTTACGGAATAGGCCTTGGTCCAAATCCGTGGATTAATCCGGCCTGGCAGAAGTTCTCACTGCCTAAAGATTTTCCGCGCGAGCAGACTGATCATTTCACTCTGCAAGGTCAGTGGGCGGCTTATTCCATCGCACCACAAGCGATTACCCATCTCAAACCAATTGAAATCCTCCCAGGGGAGCGCGATTTCGAAATTGAAAATTTCCTCAAAGCCCATGCTCCTGAGTCATCAGTTTTTCCTGGAAACCAGGAGATTCACTGGTGGTGCGCAATTCTTTCGGAAGCGAATGAAATCCAAGGGGTCGCTGCTATTACTCAATGGGAGTCAGGTGCTTATCTACTCTCATCAGTAGCAGTTGATTCTGCTTTACGGCAGGCAGGAATCGGCACCAAATTAATGGAGAGTGTTATCGCATCGGCTTTCAACCATGGAATAAGTGAGTTAATACTTGCGGTCTTCTCCAAGAATATTGCCGCACGTAGGCTTTATGAAAAGTCGGGATTTACGCTACTGGGTGACTTTAATTATTTCGAACGCTGAGTGCTGGCACTCAAGAGATTAGTTAAAGCCATTTTTATCGCAAAATCGCGAGTACCGTGCGCTTAAGCGAGGAATTCCTCGTACATCTCTAGCAACGGAGAAGCGAGATGCAATTAGCACTCATCAACCTCAATCATCCAGCCCACTATTTTTCATTTGGGCCTTTCGCTATATCTGGCGGCAACTTAGCAATCATCATTGCGATGTGCGTGATATTTATCGCAGCACTCTTTATACCGTTTCCACACTCTAACAATTTTTCGCAAGATGATAAGAAGGAGGATCGCAAATGAGCAGCCAAAGCTGGACTGGTCGCGCACGCAGAGCGACCCTCGAAAAATTTAAGCCCGAAGATCTCCTTCCCGAAGAGCAACCCGCATATGTTGCATCGTGGGTCTATGTATTTGGCGTAGCAACAATCGCGGCGCTGGTAATGCTTATTGCCTCTGGTCTTGTGCTTACGCTCAATGGACCTGCTTGGTGGCACACCTCAAGTGTTGGTCACTATGTGAACTCGGTTCACTTATGGAGCGTTGAACTCTTCTTCGTCTTTATGGTCGTTCACCTTTGGGGAAAGTTCTGGATGGCAGCTTGGCGCGGACGTCGCCTCGCCACCTGGATCACTGGCGTCGTGGCATTCATGGCTTCGATCATGACTGCATTTACTGGCTATCTCATTCAGACCAACTTTGATTCACAATGGATTGCCAGCGAAGCAAAAGATGGCTTTAACTCCATGGGCATAGGCGCATATTTCAATGCCCTTAATACCGGCCAAGCAATCTTGCTTCACGTTTCCCTCTTGCCACTTGCCCTCGGTGGAATCGTTGCCTGGCACATCATCTTGGTACGCAGAAAAGGCGTTGTTCCTCCCATCGATAACGATGTCACCATTGAAGGGAGTTCCAAGTGAGCTCAATGATGAAAGTAGATCCCGCCAAAAAATGGTCCGGTCCAATGCGTCCATACGATCTCGTTAAAGAGATTGTCGTGGCGATAGTTGTAATTGGTCTGCTGGCTTGCGGACTTGCCGCACTCTTTAGTTCACCCGATGAAAAAGCGGTCACGCTTAAGTCATGGGTAACCGCGGCCCCAGCTGACTTTGCTCAAGTTGCAACCGGGGAATTAGCGGGAACCACCGGTTCTGCTGGCTATGGCGCCCCATATAACACTGCAGCTAAAGGCCAGCACTTTGGATTCATTAAGTTGCAAGATTGGGCTGGGGTTCGTATCCCGATTAATCCAGCTAATTCCTTTGTTGTGGAACCACTATTGATTTCTAATGATGCGACCGCAATCGCTGCTGTTAATACTTGGAAGGCAGCAACGGCAGATCAGCGGGGCAAGTGGGCTAACGCTTATGAAGGAGCCCTGACTAAAGCGGGGGATAAGACCACGCTTCCGGATCCCAATAACTCCTTTGGACCAGTTCCGGCGATGATTGATGGACTTTCTATGATGGCGGCATCTGGTGCGCTAGATGGCGCGCTCTTAACCAGCGATAGCACTCTGCCCACCAACTTCACCAAGCCAATGCTCTTCCTTGCCGATAGCGATGGTTACTTTGGCGCCTTGGCGACCAAACAGCATCTCGGCGGAGATCAATGGGGAGTTATGAATGAGACCGGCTCTTGGCCAGGACAATCTTGGCTCTGGTTATTTTCGTTCTGGTATCAAATCGATCCATTTAAATCCTCGGACAATGCCGACACCATCATCATGTTAATTATGGCTCTCTTAACCCTGGCTTTGATGTTCTTGCCACTCTTGCCCATCATCCGCCGAATCCCTTACAAGATTCCGGTGCACCGTTTGATTTGGCGAAACTGGTATCGAAGTCCTGCAAGTAAGCAGTAAAGCTGGATAAATCCATATAAAAAAGCCCCGAGATTAATTTCTCGGGGCTTTTCCAAGTGCGGAAGGTGGGACTTGAACCCACACGCCGTAAAGCACAGGTTCCTAAGACCTGCGTGTCTGCCATTTCACCACTCCCGCTGGAGATAGGCCAAGATTAAGGCAACTTCATCCATCACACAAACTCAGGGCTTTTCGAGATTAACGCAGACGGCAAGTAAAGTTCTCACATGAGCGAATCGAGCATCCAAGCGGCAGTTGGATCAGCGATTCTCGAAATTCTGCGAGGCGCAGGGCTGGAGTGCGAGATTCCAGATTCGTTAACCCTTGACCGCCCAAAAAATCGTGACCATGGCGATTACGCCACCTCAATTGCACTAGCTCTCGCCAAACCTTCCGGTAAGAATCCACGCGATATTGCAACAATTATTCAAGCTGGACTGACTGGGAATAAAGATATTGAGAAGGTTGATATTGCAGGACCTGGATTTATTAATATCACCGTGGCAAAAGCAAGCCAAGGCGGAGCCATTCTCAACGCGCTTTCGCAAGGTGAAAGATATGGACACGGCAATGTTCTCGATGGCGTCGCCATCAACCTGGAATTTATCTCTGCAAATCCCACAGGCCCATTACATCTGGGTCATACCCGGTGGGCTGCTGTTGGTGATGCCCTCGGTCGCGTGCTTGGCGCAGCCGGCGCAAAAGTCACGCGCGAGTTTTATATCAACGACCGCGGCGTACAGATGGATAAATTCGGCGCTTCCATTCGCGCGGCGGCGCTTGGTCTACCTATTCCCGAGGATGGCTATCACGGTGAATACATCGCTGATCTGGCGAAGGAAGTTCTGGCAAGTGATTCATCTTTAACCGAGTTACCTGAGACCGATTCCATCGCCGCATTTCGCGACAAGGGATATGCCCTTCAATTGGCGCAACAACAGAGAGTCTTGGATGCATTTGGCACCCACTTCGATGTCTGGTTCTCGGAAAAGTCTTTATATGAAAATGATTTCTTTAAGCATGCGCAAGATGAGTTGGTAGCAAATGGTCATGTCTTCATCCATGAAGGCGCTACCTGGCTTCGCACCACAGATTTCGGTGACGATAAAGACCGAGTAATGCTCAAGAGCGATGGATCCTTTGCTTACTTTGCATCAGATTCTGCGTATTACATCTCCAAGCGCGAACGCGGATTTGATATCTGTATTTATATGCTCGGCGCGGATCATCACGGTTATGTCGGACGCTTGAAGGCGCTTGCTGCTTGTGCCGGCGATGATCCGAACTACAACATCGAAATATTGATTGGCCAACTCGTCAAGATTATGGAAAATGGCGAAGAGGTGAAGCTCTCTAAGCGAGCCGGAACCATCATCACCTTAGAAGAACTTGTTGAAAAAGTTGGCGTAGATGCTGCGCGCTATACCTTGATTCGATATCCCGTTGATACTCCAATGGTGATGGATGTGGATTTGCTCAAACGTCGCACTAACGAGAATCCGGTGTATTACGTTCAATACGCCCACGCGCGTATCTGTGCAGTCCTTCGCAATGCCGCTGATATTAATGTTGCATTTGGTGTCGAACATATACATCCCGAACTACTTGTGCACGAGCGCGAACGTGAATTAATTGGCGCACTCGGCGAATATCCACGAGTCGTTGCCAGCGCCGCCGAACTTCGCGAACCCCATCGCATTGCTCGCTATGTCGAAGAACTAGCCGGTGTTTACCATCGCTTCTATGCTGATTGCCGCGTGCTTCCGATGGGCGAGGAAATAGCCACCGAGCTCCACAGCGCCCGTGCTACTTTATGTAAGGCAACCGCTCAGGTAATTGCCAACGGACTTGGACTACTTGGCGTCAGCGCGCCGGAGAAGATGTAGCAATGAATTGGTCACCCGAGATCTTCTCTATCAACTCCTCCTATCAAGATGGCCAACTCTCCATCGCCGGCATTAAAGCAAGCACACTTGCCAAGGAATTTGGTACCCCGCTCTTTGTGATCGATGAGAACGATTTTCGCGTGCGTGCATCAACCTGGAATGCATCCCTCGAACGCCACTTCGGTGGGGCGGCCGGCACCGTTTACTACGCCGGAAAATCCTTTCTCTGCGTAGAAGTTGCTAAATGGATCAATGAAGCGGGCATCGGTTTAGATGTTTGCACCGGCGGCGAACTCGCTGTCGCACAGCAAGCGGGATTTCCGGCGGAGCGCATTGAAGTTCATGGAAACAATAAATCAGAGGCCGAGATTGCCGAGGCTCTTCGTTACGGCGTCGGCACGATTGTTGTTGATTCATTCCATGAGATTGAACGCGTCAACCGTTTAGCCAAAGCCGCAGGTATGAGCGCGAAAGTTCTGATTCGCCTCACCCCTGGCATCGAAGCCCACACCCATGAATTCATCGCCACCGCACATGAAGATGTGAAGTTTGGATTCTCCATCGCCAGCGGTGCCGCCTGGAAGGCGGTAGAAGAGTGCGAAGCGGCGAGCAATATCTCGCTGATGGGATTCCATGCCCATATTGGATCTCAGATTTTTACCTCAGATGGCTTTGAAATATCAGCAACCCGCCTCTTGGAATTTATGGCGAAATATCGCGACCACTTCAACCGGGAACTGCCAGAACTCGACCTTGGCGGGGGATATGGCATCGCTTATGTTCCGGGCGAGCAAACTCTCGATCCAGACCAAATTCTGTTGGCAATCGCAACAGTAGTAAAACACCAATGTAAAGAGTTGGAATTAGCCCTTCCAAAAATCTCGATCGAACCAGGTCGCGCCATCGTTGGCCCGACCACAACAACTTTGTATGAAGTCGGCACAACAAAAACCGTTTCACTCGAAGGTGGTGCAAGCCGTCGCTACGTCGCAGTCGATGGTGGAATGAGTGACAACATCAGACCCGCGCTCTACGACGCTGAGTACACCGCACTCTTGGCCAACCGTAAATCCACTGCCACCGAAACCTCGACCCGAATTGTGGGAAAGCATTGCGAGTCCGGCGACATCATTATTCGCGATATCGATTTACCACTCGATATTGATGCTGGCGATCTCTTAGCGATTCCGGCCACTGGTGCTTACGGCCGCAGCATGGCCAGCAACTACAACCATATGACCCGCCCGGCAATGGTCGCGGTTAACGCTGGTAGTGCGCGAATAATCCTTCGCCGCGAGAATTTCGCCGACCTTTTAGCCCTCGATGTGCAGGAAAGTGCGCGCAAACTCTCCTAAAAATAGTGGAGAATAGGGGGCATGAACTCGCACCTGAAGACCCTTCGAGTGGGCATGCTGGGCTGTGGAGTCGTCGGCAGTGAAGTAGCACGTTTATTGATTGATAGCCCGGAGGATTTTGCCGCTCGCTCGGGCGCCAAGCTCGAACTCGCAGCCGTTGCGGTGCGAGATATCTCTATTAAGCGCCCAGGCATCGATCCATCAATTCTCACCACTGACGCGGCCTCGATCATCAATGATCCAAAAATCGACATCATTATTGAGGTAATGGGCGGCATTGAACCTGCGCGCTCGCTCATCTTGCAGGCATTCAAGAATAAAAAATCTGTAGTCACGGCCAATAAGGCGCTGTTGGCCAAACATGGCGCAGAGCTTTATGAGACCGCCGCCGCAAACGGTGAAGATATTTATTACGAAGCAGCAGTTGCTGGTGCAATTCCTATTATTCGCCCGCTTCGTTCATCTCTTGTTGGCGATCACATTGAGAAGATCATGGGAATCGTCAATGGCACCACCAACTACATCCTGACCAAGATGGATGAGACCGGAGCCGCCTTCGGAGATGCTTTGAAGGAAGCGCAAGATTTAGGTTTTGCCGAAGCTGATCCTTCTGCCGACGTCGATGGTTTTGATGCCGCCGCTAAAGCTGCCATCTTGGCCGGATTGGCTTTTCACACTCGCGTGACGGATGCCGATGTATCGCGCGAAGGAATCACCGAAATCACCGCAACCGATGTGGCGGTCGCAAAGTCACTTGGCCTTGTTATTAAATTGCTGGCCATTGCCGAACTCACTCCCGATGATGCAATCTCGGTCCGCGTTCATCCGACGCTGCTTCCACGCAATCATCCACTGGCATCAGTCCGCGAAGCTTTCAACGCTGTCTTCGTAGAGGCAGAAGCAGCTGGCTCCCTGATGTTCTATGGCCGCGGCGCAGGCGGCGCACCAACTGCTTCTGCAATTCTCGGTGATGTTGTCGCCGTTGCTCGCCACGTATTAAGCGGGGGAGTTGGCCCGAGCGAAAGTATTTATGCAGATCGCGATATCGCACCGGTCGGGGCAATTGAGACGCGCTATCTCATTCGTTTAGATGTGGAAGATCGTCCCGGCGTACTTGCTGCGGTCGCTCAAACATTTGCCAAGAACAACCTCTCGATTCAAACCGTCCGCCAAACCGGATCTGGAAATGGCGCAGAATTAATTGCGATGACCCATAAAGCAAAGGATTCCGAGCTATCTGCAACCGTTAAAGCGCTGGCCGAGCTCGATATCGTGAAAGATGTTGCCAGCGTTATTCGAGTAGAAGGATTTGAACAATAAAAATGGGAATCTTTGGAAAGAAGCAGGCGCATCAATGGCTCGGCGTTATTGAAGAGTATCGCCATCGCCTGCCAGTATCTAAGGCGACTCCGGTCATCACCCTTCGTGAAGGTGGAACTCCACTCGTCCCAGCATGTGTTCTCTCCGAGATGCTCGATAACGAAATTTGGCTCAAGGTAGAAGGCGCAAATCCCACCGGTTCATTTAAGGATCGCGGCATGACTATGGCGATGTCTAAGGCTGCAGAAGATGGAGCCAAGGCGGTTATTTGTGCTTCAACTGGCAACACCAGCGCATCTGCCGCTGCATATGCCACCAAAGGTGGAATGGTTCCCGTTGTTCTTATCCCTCAAGGCAAAATTGCAATGGGTAAGTTGGCACAGGCCATCGCTCATGGCGCCACCATTCTTCAAGTAGATGGCAATTTCGATGATTGCCTCAACTTGGCTCGTGAACTTGCCGATAATTATCCAGTCGCACTCGTTAACTCAGTAAATCCATATCGTATTGAAGGCCAGAAGACCGCTTCTTTTGAAGTCGTAGATCTGCTCGGAGATGCCCCAGATCTTCACGTACTTCCCGTCGGCAATGCCGGAAATATCACCGCTTATTGGAAGGGCTATCGCGAGTATTACAAAGATGGCCTTGCTAAAAAACTTCCGCAGATGTGGGGCTTTCAAGCAGAAGGCGCGGCCCCCATTGTTCGCGGAGAAGTAGTTCCAAACCCAGAGACAATTGCAACCGCGATTCGCATCGGCAACCCTGCCTCATGGGCGCAAGCAGTTGAAGCGCGTGATTCATCAGGTGGACTCATTGACTATGTTTCGGATCAAGAAATTCTCTCGGCCTATCGTCTGGTCGCTGCAAAAGAGGGCGTCTTTGTTGAGCCATCATCGGCTGCCGGAATCGCTGGGTTGATTAAGAAGCAGGCAGAAGGCCGACTTCCTAAGGGTAAGAAAATTGTGATCACCGTGACTGGCAATGGCCTTAAAGATGTTGCCACTATTCTCGATGGCGCACCTGCGCCCATTGTTATTCCAGTCGATGCCAAAGCTGCTGCTCGTGAAATGGGAATTGCGTAATGGCACGCCCAACTTTCAAGGCCACTTTTGCCAAAATCAGCGTTCCGGCTACCAGTGCCAATCTAGGACCGGGCTTTGATTGCTTTGGCCTGGCACTAGATATGCGCGATATGTATGCTGCACAGATCTTGGATGATGCCGAATTTGATATTGAGATTACTGGTGAAGGCCATGAGGAAGTAAAAAAAGATAAGAACAATTTAGTCATCAAAGCGATGATGCATGGTTTTGAGCATATGGGTGGAAAACCCAAAGGTTTGGCGCTGCGCCAACTCAACGCCATCCCACATGGCCGCGGCCTTGGTTCATCTGCTGCCGCAATTGTCGGCGGCTTGGCGCTTGCTCGTAATTTAGTTCTCGGCGGCGACGCCCTTCTCACTGATGAAGATATGGTCGCACTCGGAACCGAGCTCGAAGGCCATCCAGATAACATTGCAGCTGCTGTTTATGGTGGCGCCACGATTTCGTGGATGGAAACAATGCATGGAAAAGAAAGTGGTCGTGCGATTTCCATTCCGGTCGATTCTCGCATCAAAGCCATTCTCTTTATCCCCGAGAATCATTTAGCCACACATAAAGCACGAAAGTTATTGCCCGAGAGCGTTCCGCATCATGATGCTGCGCTCAACGCTGCTCGCGCCGCACTCTTGTCCCAAGCAATCTCTGCTCGACCAGATTTGCTTCTCTCTGCGACGGAGGATTTATTGCACCAGTCCTATCGCGCAGAGGCGATGCCGAAGTCGATGGCGCTAGTCAACAAACTTCGCGCCGCCGGAGTAGCCGCAACCATCTCTGGTGCCGGTCCATCAGTCCTTGTGCTCCACACCTCAAGTGAGGCGGAAGTGGAAGAGATCATTCGGGCCGGGGCAGGCTCATTTGTCGCCCACAAGCTCGCTATCTCCCCAATTGGCGTCGCCGTAACCCCGTAATTTTGCTCGCCCGCCTCAAAATCTGCTAAGTTTCACCTGTCTGGAAGTCGAGTATTAGATCGACTGGAATTTGCAGATATCAATTAATAAAAATCAAATCATTGCTTATGCAATTTATCTGAAAAGAATCCCAAATATATGAGCAGTACAGAAGAGAAGAAAGAAAATAGCGAGCTTGCCGCTATGTTGTTGCCAGAGCTTAAGAAAGTAGCGGCACAACTAGGAATCGATGGCGCTTCAACTATGAAGAAGCCCGATCTCGTTAAGGCAATCGCAAATCTCCAAGCCGCGAACCGCGAAGCTGCTAAAGCTGAACGCGAAGCTCGTCGTGCCGAGCGCGATGCCCGCCGCAAGGCCGGCCGCGATAAGAATAAGAGCAAGAACGAAGATTCCGGCGATCAAGATGACCAGGGCGATGATGGCGAGAACCAAGGTTCCAACCCTAATGATGCATCTGATGCTGATGTAAACCGTCGTGAGTGGAGTGGTAGCGGTAACAATAATCGCGACCGCCATGATCGTGGCCGCGGGCGTGACCGTAATGACCGCAACGATCGAGGTCGCCATCGTGATCGCGGAAATCGCGACGAGCGCGAAATTCAAGTTTCCGAAGATGATGTTCTTCTACCAGTTGGTGGATTGCTCGACATCCTCGAGAACTACGCCTTCATTCGTACCGGGGGATACCTCGCTAGCCCCAACGATGTCTATGTTTCACTGCAACAAGTTCGTCGCTATGGACTCCGCAAGGGAGATGTTGTCACCGGCGTTGTTCGCCAAGCTCGCGAAGGAGAACGCAAAGAGAAATTCAACGCACTTGTCCGTGTAGAGAGCGTCAACGGAACAGATCCTGAAAGCTCAAAGGAGCGCGTGGAATTTTCTAAGCTCGTTCCGCTCTATCCGCAGGAGCGCTTGCGCCTGGAGACTGAGCCAAATATTTTGACTACTCGCGTCATCGATTTGATCGCACCCATCGGTAAGGGCCAACGCGGACTTATCGTCTCGCCACCAAAGGCCGGTAAGACCATGGTCTTGCAGTCAATCGCAAATGCCATTACCACCAACAACCCAGAAGTTCACTTGATGGTAGTTCTCGTTGATGAGCGTCCAGAAGAAGTTACAGATATGCAGCGTTCGATCAAGGGTGAAGTTATCGCTTCCACCTTCGATCGCCCAGCCGATGATCACACCTCAGTAGCCGAACTCGCCATTGAGCGCGCAAAGCGTCTGGTTGAACTTGGTCACGATGTAGTCGTACTTCTTGACTCCATCACTCGTCTTGGTCGTGCCTACAACATCGCCGCCCCAGCATCTGGACGTATCCTGTCCGGTGGTGTGGATTCAGCTGCGTTGTATCCACCAAAGAAGTTTTTCGGTGCCGCACGTAACGTCGAAAATGGTGGATCGCTCACCATTCTTGCCACCGCTCTGATTGATACTGGTTCGAAGATGGATGAAGTTATCTTCGAAGAGTTCAAGGGAACCGGTAACATGGAATTGATTCTCAACCGTAAGTTTGCTGACAAGCGCATCTTCCCAGCGGTCGATGTTGTTGCCTCTGGCACTCGTAAGGAAGAGATCCTTATGGGAACTGAAGAGCTCAATATTGTTTGGCGTTTGCGTCGCGTGCTTCACGCACTCGAGCCACAACAAGCACTTGAACTTCTCCTTGAGAAGATGAAGGGCACCAAGTCCAACGTGGAGTTCTTGATTCAAATCCAGAAGACCACCGTCTCAGAAGGCTCGAATCAGAACGCCCCTGGCGGTTCTGTGAACGGCAATTAACCCTCGATTTTTACATCCCTAGCCCTCGGGCTAGGATTGACCCGCTGGTTCACGGGAATCTAGTTCATCGAAACTAGGCCGACCCAGCCTGACAACAGGAGACACTATGAAGTCCGAGATCCACCCAGAATATGTAGAGACCACTGTTACTTGTGGTTGCGGCGAAGTTTTCACAACTCGCTCAACAAAGTCCACTGGTTCTATCTACGTTGAAGTCTGTTCTGTATGCCACCCCTTCTACACCGGCAAGCAACGTATCCTCGATACCGGCGGCCGTGTTGCGAAGTTCGAAGAGCGTTTCGGCAAAAAGACAGCTAAGTAGCTTTTTTACAAGGACCGTATCGCACCTCTTCATTGGGGTGCGGCGGTCTTTTTTTATTGACTTAAGTATTGAAAGGAGATCACCATGGCAGAGAAAGATCGTTTCGGAAATGTTCCAGAACTACTCACTGAATATGCCGAACTCGAAGCTGCAATGGCCGATCCATCGATTCACTCCGATCAAGGCAAGGCTCGCCAACTCGGAAAGCGATATGCCCAACTCGGACCAGTTGTTGCTGGTTATCGCGCCTGGAAATCGGCCGAGGAAGATCTCGCTGCTGGAAGAGAGATGGCGCAGGAAGATGCCGCCTTTGCCGCCGAAATCCCTGGGCTCCAAGCAACCCTAGAAGCAGCCGAAGCAAAGCTCGAAGATTTGTTATTGCCACGTGATCCCAATGATGACCGTGACATTATTATGGAAATTAAAGCTGGCGCAGGCGGCGATGAATCGGCTCTCTTTGCTGGTGACTTGCTTCGCATGTACCAACGTTATGCGGAGAAGCAAGGTTGGAAAACTGAAATTATCGATGTTACCGAATCCGAACTCGGTGGCTATAAAGATCTAACGATGGCGGTTAAAGCCAAAGGCATCCCAGAACCTGGACATGGTCCATATGCACGTTTGAAATTTGAGGGTGGAGTTCACCGTGTGCAGCGCGTTCCGGAGACTGAATCCCAAGGTCGCATTCATACCTCGGCCGCAGGTGTACTCGTACTTCCAGAAGCAGAGGAAGTTGACGTAGATATCAATATGAATGATTTGCGCATCGATGTCTTTCGCTCTTCCGGTCCCGGCGGACAATCTGTAAACACCACCGACTCGGCGGTACGTATTACCCACATTCCAACTGGAATTGTCGTCTCTTGTCAGAATGAGAAATCACAACTTCAAAACAAGGAATCCGCACTCCGCATCTTGCGCGCCAGAATGTTGGTTGCGGCTCAAGAAGAGGCCGATCGCATTGCTGGCGATATTCGTAAATCACAGGTCCGATCCGTCGATCGTTCGGAGCGCATCCGTACCTATAACTTTCCGGAGAATCGCTTGAGCGATCACCGGGTTAACTTTAAATCCAATAACTTAGATGCCGTTCTCAATGGCGAACTCGATCCCTGCATTGA
>CAILWW010000068.1 GCA_903838035.1 uncultured Actinomycetes bacterium
ACCTTCTCCGTTACGGCCCACAAAAATAGAGATGCCGGGGGCGAGATCCAACTCTAGGTTTTTATAAGACCTAAATGTTTGGAGGGAGAGGTGCGAGATAAACACTTTTAGGTACTAAAGGCGCATTGGGTTAAGGAGGTATTTATAACTTTCGTTGCGCGGAGAGGTGGCTTCGCTCTTTCCGGAAATCACCGCGAGTTTATTGCTTGCGGTAAATGCAAAGTGAACGAATGGCGCGTTGATGGCTTGGAGACCATCTATTAAAAATGTTGGGTTATATCCGGTGCGGATTTCTTCGCCAGTGTGATCTATCTCGATGCTTTCAGATGCTTGTGCATCTTGATCTCCACCTGCTTCTAAAAGAAGTGAGTTGTTGGCAAAGGTGAGAATAAGTGGAAGGGTTTTATCTGTTACTAGAGCCACACGGCGAACTGAGTCAAGGAGTTTTGCCACCTCAATAGTTGCCTCTGCTGTTGCTTCTGCTGGGATGAGATGTTCAAAAGAAGGAAGTTTTTCATCCAATGTTCGAGATGTCATGGTTTTCGATCCAGAGACAAAACCGATAAGTGATTCTTTAGAATCAGCTTCTGATAAAGCAAGTGTAATTTTACTTCCGGTTGATAACGATTTAGCTGCATCTGAAAGTGTGCGTGCGCGAACTAAAGCAGATGTTTCTAGATCTGGATTATTTGATTTCCAATCTAGAGTTTTGATAGCTAAGCGATATCTATCGGTAGCAGCTAAAACAATTTTGTTTTTGCGGATCTGAATATCTACGCCTGTGAATTTAGGTAGTGAATCATCTCGGCTTGCTGCCACCACAACTTGGTTTACTGCTAGAACAAATTCATCTCCGGAAATCTCTCCAGCAGCGCTAGGGATAGCTGGAAGGTTTGGGTATTCATTCGCTTCAAGAGTTGGGAGTGTGAACTTTGAAGTTCCTGCACTCACAATCACTCGAGTTCCTTCTAAAGTAAAAGTGATAAGCCCAGAAGGAAGCGAACGAACAATCTCTGCGAGAAGTTGTCCTTTTACAAGGACGGTTCCACGTTCTTTGATATCCGCATCTAAGGTCGCCTCGGTTGAGGTCTCGAGGTTTGAACCAGTAAGAACAATCTCTGTGCCCACATCGATTTTAATTCCAAGTAATGCGGTAATCATGGGGCGAGCTGAGAGGCTGCGAGCAACCCAATTCACAGCATCGATCAAATTCTCGCGTTCTACAACAAACTTCATAGTCACAGTCTTTCCATCTAGGCCTATTTGAGCAACTCTTTAATTGTCTACAGGTTCTCTATCCACCCTTAATTAGCTTTATATATAGGTAGTAGTAGTAACCAGAGGGTTTTCTTGTGGAAAAGAGAGATAAATGCAGGTCACATATAAGAAAAGTTGTGATTTTCCTTGTGGGTAACCCGTTATTACCCGTGGATAGGAAGCTCCATTAAAAAGCTAAAAACCCCCAAACCCACTAATTCCTTCTTTTCACACACAATATGTAGTTGTTTATCCACAGTTATCCACAGGTTACCCCCAAGCTGGGGGCAACTTCCTTCTTAACTACTTTTAGCTTGGAGCTTGATTCGGTTGGTGAGCTCAGTGACCTGGTTATAGATCGAGCGACGCTCAGCCATTAATTGCCGGATCTTCCGGTCGGCATGCATAACCGTGGTGTGGTCGCGCCCACCAAAAGTTTGGCCGATTTTCGGGAGGGAGAGCTCGGTGAGCTCTCGGCACAAATACATAGCGATTTGGCGGGCGTTAACCAAAACTCTCGAACGCGAGGTTCCACAAAGATCATCCAAAGTAAGGCTGAAGTAGCTGGCGGTCTGAGCCATGATTGTGGTCGCTGTGATTTCAGGTCCACCGACATCCGGGATTAAATCCTTTAAAACAATTTCAGCAAGACCAAGATCGACACCCTGGCGGTTGAGTGAGGCAAAAGCAGTAACGCGAATCAAAGCACCTTCAAGTTCGCGGATATTAGATGAGATTTTGCTGGCGATATATTCCAAAACATCATCCGGGGCATTCAACTTATCTTGCGCCGCTTTTTTGCGAAGAATAGCGATACGAGTTTCAAGTTCCGGCGGTTGAATATCTGTAATAAGGCCCCACTCAAATCGGGAGCGAAGACGGTCCTCCAAAGTCGTAAGTTGTTTTGGCGGACGATCACTGGAGATAACTATTTGTTTATTTGCGTTATATAAAGTGTTGAAGGTGTGGAAGAACTCTTCTTGAGTACGTTCTTTATTTTCCAAGAATTGAATATCATCAACTAGAAGCACGTCGAGATCGCGATAACGATGTTGGAATACCGAAGCCTTATCGTCGCGGATTGAGTTAATGAAGTCATTTGTGAATTCTTCAGACGAGACATAGCGAACTCGAACCCCGCCATATAACTCTTTGGCATAAGCGCCAATAGCGTGAAGTAGGTGAGTTTTACCTAGTCCAGACTCACCATAAATGAAGAGTGGGTTGTAAGCCTTTGCAGGTGCTTCAGCTACAGCGACCGCGGCGGCGTGGGCAAAACGGTTTGATGCACCAATAACAAATGTTTCAAAAATATATCTTGGGTTAAGTTGGGATTGTTCAGTGGCCACGCTTTCGCCAGAACTACGACCAGTTCCAACCTTCGGAGCGAGATCAGCAAAGTGCTCGACTGGCGCCTCTTCATAAACCTCAGGGCTTTTAACTAAGGCCTCTTGATCTTCAACAACCGTCACCGCAATATTTATTTTCTGGTTTAACTTCTCAGAGAGAACCTCATTTAGTGAGGCGCGAAGTCGAGTCTCTAGAACATCTTTAGCAAAATCATTAGGAGCTGAGAGGAGAAGGTTTGAACCACTACCCTCGCCAGCGCCCTCAAGGAGGCCAAGGGGTTTTGTTAGCGAGAGAAAAGCGCGGTGCTGGGGGGATTCAACCGAGAGCTCGGTGATCACAGCGCCCCAGACCTGAACCAGGTCCTCAATCGCCAAAACTGCCATCATCTACCCCAACCGTAAATTGCCCGAAAAAGCTATAATTCCTTCATCCACAGAGTTATCCACAGCCTGTGGTCTAAACCCTAACTTTAACCTTTGAAACTCTCGCTTTTGAGAGGATTAGGGTCTTGGTCTGTGGATAGAGGCTGAAAGTAGGGCTTCCTGAGAAGAAAAGCAAGTGGTTATCCACACCAGTAGATATCACCAAGCGGGAGGATCTACCAACCCAGCTTGCGAGAGTGAGCGAGTTTGACCCTTATCCACAACGTCCCGTACCGTAAGCGCCTCACTAGCTGTGGCCAGGCCGGGCCGTAAAACCCGCCAGGCGTTATCAAGGAGTTTTTATGTCAAAGCGCACCTTCCAACCTAATAACCGCAAGCGCGCCAAGAAGCACGGCTTCCGTGCCCGTATGGCAACTCGTGGTGGACGCGCAGTACTCGCCTCTCGCCGCGCAAAGGGCCGCACCCGCATCTCTGCATAACTCGAGCGCCACATGCTTGCACAAGCTAATCGACTTCGCAGCAGTAAAGATTTCGCACGAACAACAAAGATTGGTCATCGTGCGACCTCGCACTCGCTTGTTCTCTATTTACATACCTCAGACTCTCTGCCTACCGCCCCACAAATCGGATTGATTATCAATAAGTCGGTTGGAGGATCTGTGCTCAGACATCGAATCGCACGTCAACTCCGTCACGCAATTCGAGAACACCTAGCTCAATTACCATCACATTCCCAACTCGTGATCCGCACCCTTCGTCCGGCCGAGAGTTACACAACAGAGTTAGCAGAGTTGGTAGAGAAGGTTTTAAAAAAGAGCGCGGCTCACATATGAAGAAATTATTAACTCTCGCAATTCGTGGATACCAACTCACCCTCTCCCCACTTTTAGGCGAGCGTTGCAAGTATTACCCATCTTGTTCTCATTACGCAGTTGATGCAATCAATGAGAAGGGCGCGATAAAAGGATTAGCTCTTACGGGATGGCGGTTGCTTCGTTGCAACCCTTGGTCTCATGGTGGAGTTGATTATGTTTCAACCTCAGAACGTTCATCTATGCATCTAAAACCCACAGGAGCGCGTTAATGTCCACAATCCTTAACCCTTTATATTTCGCTGTTTCTTGGGTGATGGTCACCTTCCACACCATCTTTGGATATGTTCTTGGTAAGACTTCGCATGAGTCGATCAAGTGGTCGCTATCCATCATCGGCCTAGTGATTTTAATTCGTATCATTTTAATTCCACTCTTCGTTAAGCAGATCAAAAGCCAACGTGCACTAACTGCCCTTCAACCACTTATGAAGGAGATTCAGAAGAAGTACAAGGATGATCGCCAGAAGCAATCCGAAGAGATGATGAAGCTCTACAAAGAGCATAAGACAAATCCACTCGCATCATGCTTCCCAATCTTGGCGCAAGCACCAATTTTCTTCTCACTCTTCACTGTGCTCAATGGAATTGCGCGCAATAAGCCACACGGATTTCTTAAAGGTGATTACTTAATCTCCGCTCGCACTGCAAAATTCTTTGGTGCAGATCTTTCAAGTTCATTTCTTTCTGCACACACAAATACCCAAACCAAGATCATTACAGTTGCCTTAATTATCTTTATGTCCGCAACAACATTCACCACACAACGTCAATTGATGTTAAAGGGAATGCCAAAGATGGATGCATCAAACAATATGATGCTGCAACAACAGAAAATTATGTTGTATGTATTCCCCATTATTTTCGCAATCTCCGGCGTTAATTTCCCAGTAGGTGTTTTGATTTATTGGTCGACCACAAACCTTTGGACACTGGGCCAACAGTTCTATGTCATCAAGCGAAACCCAACCCCAGGATCTCCTGCCTATGAAGAGCTACAACGTAAGAAGGCAGCAAAGGATTCAGGTATCTCTGGTACAGACGCCCTCGGCGCCATTGAGTCAGGCAGCCAAGAGGCGCCAAAACCAGCCCAAAGAGTTCAACCCACCCGCAACAATAAAAAGAAGAAGAAAAAGCCTTAAAAGGTACAAAAACGTTTAAATAGTACAAATAACCTAATTTTATGGAGGATTTAATGAGCGAAGTAGAAGCACCTAAGAAGAGCCTAGTTGCCCGCCTTGAAGAAGAGGGCGATGTCGCAGCTGATTACCTAGAGGCGCTACTCGATATTGCAGATCTAGATGGCGATATCGATATCGATGTAGAGAATGATCGCGCCGCCTTGGCAATCGCCGGTGGCAAGCTTGGTCATCTCGTTGGCGAGCGCGGTGAGGTTCTAGATGCCCTCCAAGAGCTCACCCGCCTGGCTGTCCAAACCTCTCTCGGTGAGCGCTCACGCCTCATGCTCGATATTGATAACTTTCGTGGCGATAAGAAGTCCGAGTTGGCCAAGCTTGCTCATGAAGTGGCTGACGAGGTCAAGGCAAGTGGCGTCAACGTCAAACTCCGTCCTATGAATGCCTTTGAACGCAAGGTCATCCACGACACCATTCAAGAGATTGGCCTCACCAGCGAATCCGAGGGAGAAGATCCCAACCGCTGTGTAGTAGTTCTTGCGCAATAACCCCTCTAACTAATGCCAGTTTCACGTGAAACACTATTAGCCACCTTCTTCCAAGAAAAAGGGGCAGAAGCCTCCCGTTATGCCGAAATATTGGCGACTTGGGGAATTGAGCGTGGTTTGATTGGCCCGAAAGAGGGCGAGATCATCTGGGAGCGCCATATTGCCAACTGCCTACCTATTACCACCCTCCTTCCAGAAGGTGCCTCAGTACTAGATATTGGTTCCGGGGCAGGTTTACCTGGAATAGTCATTGCGCTGGCGCGCCCTGATCTCAAAGTCACACTTTTAGAGCCCTTACAAAGGCGCGTGGACTTCCTCAACGAGGTTATTGCAGAGCTAAAATTAGATATAACAGTTATTCGTGGTCGGGCCGAGTCGATTAAAGGCTCATTTTCAGTAGTTACCGCTCGAGCGGTTGCCCCACTTCCTAAATTACTTACCGTTTCCTGGCATCTAGTCGCACCCGGCGGGGCTGTGATGGCGATGAAGGGGGAGGCGGCTGCCGCTGAGTTAGAGGAGGCAAAAGCGAGCCTCAACAAGATCTTTAAAAAGGTGGCCAAAACCGAACTTCATGAGCTTGAAGTTGGCGGGCTTCCTATCGCACGTATTGTGGAGTGCCGGAAGGCTGGTTAGATATCCCCGTGGATGATTCACGTGAAACATCGGGTACCGGCGCCAGTAAAGTCGTAGGCATTCGTCGCCTCAAAGAGCCGATGCCAACCCCTTTAAAGACCCGGATTATCACGGTCGCCAACCAAAAAGGCGGGGTCGGAAAGACCACCACAACAGTCAATATTGCAGCAGCCTTGGCTATGGGCGGCTTACGCGTAGTCGTCATCGATCTAGACCCCCAAGGTAATGCATGTACCGCCCTTGGAATCGACCGTAAAGATATCGATGGCGCTTTTGACGTTCTGGTAAATGGAATGGCGATTGAAGAGGTAATTCGAAAGGTCTCTGGCTTCCCACATCTGGAATGCGTGCCAGCAGATATCACTTTGCAACATGCAGAGGTAAATATGGCGAGCTTTGTAGCTCGCGAACTTCGACTTCGCTCAGCGCTGAATACTTTTCTTGAGGGACGCGAAGCCGCAGGGGAGCGAATCGATTATGTGATCATCGATTGCCCACCAAGTCTTGGCCTGCTCACCATGAACTCACTTGCTGCAGCTCATGAAATTCTTATACCGATTCAGTGTGAGTACTACTCGCTGGAAGGTGTGACCCTTCTTAAAAATACCGTGGATGAAATTACACGAGCAGAATTAAATAAGAACCTTGTAATTTCAACCGTTGTATTAACGATGTTTGATTCACGCACCAAACTTTCAACAGATGTTGCAAACGATGTTCGCCGACATTTCCCTGATCAATTAATTGATATTCCGGTACCACGCGCGGTTCGTGTTTCAGAGGCGCCGGCTTTCTGGCAAACAGTTATGACCTATGACCCGGGATCTCCTGGAGCAATTGCATATATGGGTATCGCACGAGAGATTGCCCGACGTGGATCTGGAATCACAAATAACAATACAAATAATGGAGTTCATAGCGCATGAGTACTCGCAAAGGTGGATTAGGTCGCGGATTAGATTCACTTATCCCAACAAACATCACAACTCCAAGCGGTGTAGCAATTGCCGAGAATAATGAAGTTGATATCAATTCAATTATTCCTAATTCAAAACAACCACGAACAGTTTTTGATGAAGATGCGCTAACAGAACTCTCGGCATCGATAAAAGAGGTTGGTGTTTTACAACCTCCAGTAGTCCGATCAATTGGTAATGGTAAGTATGAATTAATTATGGGCGAACGTAGATTGCGCGCCTCCAAACTTGCTGGGCTAAAAACAATTCCGGTCATCATTCGCGCAACCCCAGATAATGAACTACTTCGCGAAGCTTTGTTAGAGAACATCCATCGTTCACAACTCAATCCACTTGAAGAAGCTTCGGCATACGAAAACTTGATTACTGATTTTGGTTACACCCACGATGAACTTGCCACCAAGGTAGGAAAGTCTCGGCCAGCAATCACCAACACTCTACGTTTAATGAATTTGCCGGCATCAGTTCAACGCCGCCTTGCAGCCGGAGTAATTTCCGCAGGACATGCACGCGCACTTTTAACTTTGACAGATGGTTCGGAGATTGAACGACTTGCCAATCGCATCGTTGCCGAAGGACTCAGCGTTCGTGCAACTGAGGAGCTGGTGGCCACCGATCAAGGTGTAAAAAAGGGCGGAAAAGTCCGCCTAGGAAAGCAGCTTTCACCACGTCTGGCCGAGATTGCATCACAACTCTCAGATGCTCTTGATACTCGAGTTCATGTAGAACTTGGCAAACAAAAAGGCAAGATCACCATTGAGTTTGCAACACTTGAAGATCTAGAGCGAATTACAAAGGAAATTAATTAGCAATTCCGCGAAGCTGCATCTCTTGGCGAATAACTCCACCAAGCGCCTTCACGCCATCACGAATACGTTCTGGAGTTGGATAACAATAAGAAAGTCGCATTGACCAAGAGCCAAAACCATCAGCATAAAAAGCGCTGCCTGGAACATAAGCAACCTTGGCGACAATCGCCTTTGGAACTAAAGCCTTTGTATCAATCTCTGGCGGCAAAGTAACCCACACATAGAAGCCACCACCGGGTTTGGTCCATTGTGCACCAGCTGGAAAATGTGCTTCGAGTGATTCCAGCATCGCATCGCGACGAGCCTTATATAAACCACAAAAAGATTGAATCTGATCGCGCCAAGGTTGATCCGATAGATATCCAGAGATGGAGAGTTGCGCCAAATTAGATGGGCAGAGAATCGATGATTCCGAGGCGATCACTATCTTCTCTTTAAGTGATTGTGGAACAAGTGTCCAACCCACGCGAAAGCCAGGGACAATCGTCTTGGAAAATGAACCGAGATAGATAACATTTTCCGAATCTTCTGCGCGCATTGCATTTGGTGAAGGTCCATCAAATCCCAATAAGCCATAAGGATTATCTTCAACCACAAAGATTTGAGCTTCCCGACAAATTTCAAGAATTTCAGTACGACGGTCTGCTGGCAAGGTCACACCTGCAGGATTTTGGAAGTTTGGAATTAAATACAAAAACTTTATTTTTCGGCCGGTTGCTTTTACTGAGGCAATTGCATCCCGCAGCGCAGATGGAATCAAACCTTTGTCGTCCATCGCAACGTGCACAACCTGCGCCTCGTACTGGCTAAATGTGCCAAGCGCTCCGACATATGAAGGTGCTTCGACGAGGACAACATCGCCTGGATCAATAAAGATGCGGGAGATAAGGTCGAGGGCTTGTTGGGAACCAGTTGTCACAATGACATCGTCAGGATGAGCCTTTATTCCTTCAAGGGCCATCATGTCG
>CAILWW010000069.1 GCA_903838035.1 uncultured Actinomycetes bacterium
CTCCGCCAACCAAATTCTTATTCATCTCTTCAATCTGCTTTGGACCCAGTACTACCTTTGCCAATGTTGCTGATTTCAGGTTGGTAATCTGCTCGGCAAGTTGGTTAATGACACGTTCGGCATATGCGTTTAATCGCTCATCGCTCCAACTTCCATCGCCCGGGTTAATCTCGCCAGCTAAGTCGCCAAGAATCTTCTGTGGATTCTCTTGTAGTTGGATCCACAAGATGAACTTTCCTTCAGGCGCGCGGGAGGGGTCGACGCTAGTGGGTTGCCCAACAACGATTGTTGGACGTGCGGGGAGATAGCCTCGATTGGCTGCGTTAACTGATTCTGAGAGTGAGTTCATACCATCTAGAACATGCACAATTGCAACATCTTTAAGCGATGCATCGGCCTTCCATACTGGAGCTTCGGAGAGTGCCAAGTGAATTTGAATTGCTGAACGACCATATCTAAATGCATCGGCAGCTTTGGTGGTTTCGACGGGCAGTTGTTCTTCCTTCAAAAGACATTGATAGAGAGCTTGTGGCGTAGTTGAAGCAATTACTGATTTTGTGGCAGAGAATTCGCGGCCATCGGCTAAACGAACTCCGGTTGCACGACCTGATGTCACATTAATTTTCACAACATCGGCGCTAGTAATTAACTCACCACCATTATCTTTCAAGATGGAGACAAGGGCATCGACTAATTTAATTCCGCCGCCAACAGGTACCGGCATGCCACCAAGTGCGACTGCAGCGCCAATTACTTTGGTGATAAAGGCGCTGCTGGCATCATCTGGACCAAGTCCATTATGAAGTGCCCATGGTGCAAGCAGCGCTTTACTTACTGGAGAGGTGAAAGTGCGATCGAGCCATGGTGAAGCTGGTTCAAGAAGTTCGGCGCCGGTGGCGACTAATCCGCGAGTGCCAAAACGCTTCTTCGCGGTACGTAAAAGTTTGATGGAACTTGCGCGCCATAAATCTGCACCAAGTAAACCGAAAGCTAAATCAATCTTGCCCATGAATTCACCGAGCATCCCTGACCATGCCTCGCCATCTCCATGGCGCGCAAAGGCGGCAACGGTTTCAGCTGGATCAGTCGAGATGACCGAGCTTCCATCCGCGCAAACAACACCTGTTGGTCTAGTGGTATTGAGATAAACAAGTCCACGCGCTTCCAAATCGCCCTTGAGTTCGGCATATGCCGGGCCGCCAACAAAGAGTGGATGCCAGCTAGAAAGAAGTTCGTGAGTAAATCCGGGCAGCGTTGCAGTAGTGACCGTCTTAATGGCGCCGCCAGCTTCGGCATTGCGTTCCAGAACCAAGACCTTCTTACCGGATTTGCTCAACATAGCTGCGGCTACGAGCGCATTGATTCCACTACCGACAATGATGATGTCACTGCGTTCCACAAAGGCCTCCATTAGAAATTAAGTATGTTGTAAATCTATCGCCTCATGAGAGGATTTGGGAATGACTGACGTTCTCATTATTGGTTCTGGCATCAACGGTTTATCTGCCGCCGCTCTACTTGCAAAACAAGGCAAGAAAGTGCTCGTCTTAGAACAAGCCAGCGCATTTGGCGGGGCAGTTCGCACGGAGGAAGTAACTCTTCCTGGCTTTAAACATGACCTCTTTGCCACCAACCTCAGCCTCTTTGCTGGTGGTGGGGTTATGGCAGAACTCAAAGATGATTTGATCGCAGCTGGCCTGGAATTTGTGCCATCGGATAAGCCCTATTGCTCGCTCTTTCCAGATGGAAAGATGATCGGAATCACGATGGACCGCCAGCAGAATTTAGATACTCTGGCCAGAGTTGTACCCAATGATGTTGAGTCCTGGAAAGCGCTAACTGCAAAACTTGGCGAACTTGCACCGCACCTCTTTCCCATCCTTGGAACCGAACTTCCATCATTTGCTGCCGCCAAGTCACTCTTAAAGACCTGGCGAAAGATTGGAACCGAAGGAACGCTCAACTTAATTCGGATGCTTTTGCAGTCGAGCCGCGCATTTACCGAAGAGCATTTCACTCACCCAGAGACCAAAGCGCTTGCTGCTATTTGGGGAATGCATCTGGATTATGGTCCAGATATTTCGGGTGGCGCGCTCTTCTCATTCTTGGAAACCATTGGTGGGCAAGAATTTGGAATGGTCTTTGGCAAAGGTGGCGCAGATACCTTAATTAACGCCCTCGTTAAAGTTATTCAATCCAATGGTGGCGAACTTCGAACCGGGGTAAATGTCAGCGAGATCCTCGTTGAATCCGGAACAGCGGTTGGAGTACTTACAAAAGGTGGCGAGAAGATTCTGGCTAAAAATGTAATAGCCAACGTGAATCCTGCGCTCCTTCCGGCCCTCCTTCGCGAAACGACTGAAACGCAAGAGCTTCATAATTTCCGTCCGGGTCTTGGAACAATGATGATTCACCTCGCGCTTGATGCACTTCCAAATTGGTTAGATCCAGCGGCTAAAGAATTTAACTATGTACATATCGCGCCATATCTCGACGATATGGCGATTACCTACGCGCAAGCGGCGGCTGGAATTTTGCCGGATACACCCGCCCTAGTTATTGGTCAACCAACAGTTTCAGACCCTTCGCGAGCACCCGAAGGTAAGCATGTGCTCTGGATTCAGGTTCGCGTTCTTCCATTAGAAATCAAGGGTAAGAGTTGGGATGAGGCATCCGAGGAATATGCCGATCACCTCATCAATAATCTTGAGGCTTACGCACCTGGACTTAAAGCCAGCATCTTGTCGCGCAAGGTTCTCTCCCCCGCAGATCTCGAGCGATATAACCCGAACCTAATCAAGGGAGATTCACTCGGTGGAAGTCATCACCCAGCACAATTCTTCTTCTTACGTCCAACCCCTGGCTGGATTCGCCATCGCACTCCGGTGAAATCACTCTTCATCTGCGGATCAGGTACTTGGCCTGGTGGTGGAGTTGGCGGCGGCAGCGGACTTATGGTGTCAAAGTTAATTAA